>CAZISK010000073.1:0-15327 GCA_964541355.1 uncultured Candidatus Obscuribacterales bacterium | reverse complement strand
GGGCTTGTCGTCTGGTTCGTACCGCTTGCCTTGGTCTACATTCTCGAAGCGCTGTCAGTCCTGATTCAGGTGATTTGTTTCAAACTGACGAAGCGGCTCGAGGGCGAAGAAAAAATGCCGCTTTTCAAGGTGGTGTTGATAAAACTTACAAAACGGCTGCCTGGCGAAGGCAAACGTGTCTTCCGTATGGCTCCTCTGCACCATCATTACGAAGCTGTTTTTGCCGATAAAGGTGTGCCAGAATGGCAGGTGGTTATGGGCTTTTGGTTGGTACAGTTCGGGCTTTGCCTTCTTACTCTTGGCCTGTTTTTTGCATGTCGTGGCTGAGCGAAGCCTTTACTATGGATTGCCCATCGATCTCACTGGATTTAATATACTCTGATAGAGAAACTTTCAATATTTCTGTTCTCCCTGGCCTTTAACGGAAGCCTACCGAGTGAATAAAGTTTTGCAGCTGGTCAAGGATCTGGTCTCCCAGGATCGCTGGGACGAGGCCCATTCCGTTCTCGCGCGGCACGCCAAGCAGACGCGCAACGATCCGGATGTGGAGTACTATCTTGGTGTTCTCTGCTTCAACATGGGGCGTTTCGACGAAGCCGAGAGGCATCTCAAGACCTGTCTGTCGATCACCCCGCATAATGCGGATGCGCACTATCAGCTCGGGCTGTGCCTTTTGAAGGAGCGGCGTCCGCAAGAGGCCATGCCGGAGTTCCGCGAGTCCTGTGAAAGCAAAGAAGGATTTGCAGTTGGACATCTGCACTGGGGGCTGGCTCTTGCTGAAATGGGCAAGCTCCCAGGTGCTTTGGGCCAGTTCAAGCAGGCGATCAAGTGCAATCCTCGACTGGCCTCCGCGCACTATCAAGCCGGAATTTGCGCATTTCAACTGGAACAGTACGCTGAAGCGTCCGAACATTTCAAACAGGCCTGCAATGCCGATCCAAAGCTCGCCGAAGCATTCAACGGCCTGGGCATATCGTTGTGCGCCATGGGCAATATCGCAGATGGCGCCTCTTGTTTTCAAAAAGCCGTCGAAATCGACAGCCAGTATGCGCTCGCCCACCGCAACTGGGCGCAGGCTCTGGTGCAGATGGGCAAGCAGGATGAGGCGGTCAAGCACTACCAGGACGCCATCAATCTTGCCCCCCAGAGCATGACAGCGGCTGAGCGCGCCTTGATTTACAACGATTGGGGCGTCAATCTTTTCCAGCAGAATCTACTCGACGAAGCCTGCGAGAAGTTCCTTCAAGCGGTCGATGTCGATGCCACCCTCGAGCATGCCAGGCTCAATCTCGGTCTTGTCTACATGGCCTTGAAGGAATACGATCGAGCCGCCGAAGTCTTCGAGAAAGGGCTGGACATCAACTATGCCAATGTCGATATGGCGATGTACTGCTCGGTCAACTATCTTCTCACCGGCCGATTTGACGATGCTCTGGCTCGACTGAACAAGGTGGTGGCAAGCGGCATCCAGCATAGCGACATCGACTTGTGGATGGGCTTTGCCCATGTCGGATCGGGGCGCACCGAGCCTGCCGAGAAATGTTTTGAAAGAGCGCTTGGACAAAACCCACGCAACTTTTTGGCGCTGGATGGCTGGGGCTGTGCTCATGCGCTTGCCGGCAATCATCAAGCCGCGGTCGAAAAGTTTCGAGCCTGCGTTCAAATCAACGATGGATACGGTCTAGGGCACCTGCACCTAGCTCGCAGTCTTGATGAGCTCGGACAGCCGGATGTTTCAAAACACGAGTTCAGGGAAGCCATTCTTCGCGATCCGCTCTGCATAATTCCGCAAAAGGAGGCTCTGGATAAGCTTCTTGAGGCGCATCAGTTTGACTTCGTTATGCAGCAAAGTATGAAACTGCTTGATGTGTTACCCCATGATGTCGACGCAAAACTGGCTCTGGCAAAAGCTTTGCGTGCCCAAAATCGTCTCAATGAAGCGCTCCATCTTGTCCAGGAGTTGATCGAAGAGCGTCCCAATAACGGCCCAGCTCGGGTAATCGCTGGTCAGATCTTTCTTACCAAAGGCCGTTATCTTGAAGCTGATGAGATGTTTCGCGATGCTTCTCAGCTCTATGAGGGCGAAGCCAGTCTCTACTATGCCTGGGGAAAGACGCTGGCCTTGCTCGGTTTGCACGATTTCGCCCTGGAGAAGTATCAGCGCGCCTCTGAGATCGATCCGTATGATGGAGATGTTTACGAGGCCTGGGGCGCCACTCTGAAAGCGCTTGGTCGCTTCGCGGAAGCGGCCGAGGTCTACAAGAGAGCATCACAGTACATCTAGTTCCGGCATTGGCGAGGATGACGACAACAACCAATCTGCCTGACACGGCAAAGCTTCATTCGCAAACGTCGTCCGAGCTTCTCGTCAAGACCGAGCAGCTTTTGTTTTTCCGGCTCGCCTTTGCTGCGGTCGGTTTGCTCGTCTGTCTTATCCTCTGGCTGTTCAGTCCCGGCGTGTTCGATATCGTCGCCCTGGGCGGTTCTTGCGCGCTCGTGATGGCCTATACCGCAGGTGTGCTGGCTCTGGTCGTCACCAAAAGAATCTCGAACAAGCGTGAGCTCAATAACGCCAACGCCATCCTTGTCGGGCTCGATGTGCTTGCCCTGACGTATATCGTCCATCTCACATTTGGTGTCGAGTCCGATCTCTATGTGCTCTATCTGCTGCCCATTCTTCTGTCCAGCTACACGTTTGGAAAGAAAGGGACCTATCTGACCGCTTTACTGGTCTCGGTTTCATACGTCGGCTTGCTGGTGGGTGAAAACCTCGAATCGTTAGCCTACCTCATTCCAAATAAGGATGCCACCATTGCACAGGCTTACGCAAGCAAGTTCTGGAGCCGGATCCTGGCACGTTCCGTGCTGCTCGTCAGCGTCGCATTTATCTGGGCCCGTTTTGTAAGCTACATGTCCGGACTGGCACAGCACGGTGAAAATCGGCTTCGCGAGCAGCTCGAGGACAACAATCGCATGGTGTCGGAGATCAGATCGCAAGCTCAGCGTGAAGCGCTGATCAACTCCATCAACTCTGCCCTACGCAGTACGCTCGAGCTTGACCGTATTCTGGTTACCGCGGCTGATGAGCTGGCATCGGCATTGAGTGTTTTTCGATGCGCGATTGTTTGTAAGCTTGCCGAAACGGATGACGAAATCTTCGTCTGCGAAGCCGACCCGGATGGAGAAGCGGGCCGAGCTGGACAGGTGACGCTCAAGTATTTCGACGCTGATATTTGCGAATTCATTTTGAACATCCGTTCGCGATACGAAAATCGTGGCGATGGTGTCTTGATGAAGACGTTTGTTTACTCGGAACCTTCTTGCGAGCCTATGTTCGAGCCGATCAAAGAGCGACTGGAGGAGGTGGGTTGGGGCTCGTTGATCGTTCAACCGATGATCTATCGCGATCTTTCCAAAGGCGTCATTATTATCGCCGAAATGGATCCGCGCCGTAACTGGTCCGCCAACGATCTCGAGCTGATCAAATCGGTGGCAGGGCAGGTTGCTGTCGCAATCGAGCAGGCCTCTTTGATCGAGGAGCTGTCGAGGACCAACGACGATCTCGTCGAGAAAAACATCAATCTCGATACCAAAAACTCAGAGCTCAAATCGATGCAGTCGCAGGTTATTCACCAGGAAAAAATGGCATCGTTGGGCCGTCTCGTGGCAGGCATCGCTCACGAGCTTAATAATCCGATCAATTTCGTGCATGGCAATCTGCCTTATTTGAAAGAGTACGTCGAGGACCTGAAAAAACTGGTCGACTCGATAGACGGAGTCTCGGAGGAGGCCCATGGGCGTTTGGTCGAGTTGAAGGACGAGGTGCGTTATGACTTCCTGATCACCGATCTGGACAACATAATCGCTGACTTGAACGAAGGTGCCGATCGCATTCGCCACATCATCCGAAATCTCAAGAGCTTTAGCCGTCTTGATGAAGCGGAGCTAAAGGAAGCGTCGGTACATGAGGGAATTGAGTCAACCGCCAAGATTTTGTCGCAGTACTATGGACGTGACAAAATCCCCCTGACTAAGAACTTCGGCGAGCTTCCCGCAATCCTCTGTTACCCTGGTCAGCTCAATCAGGTCTGGATGAATCTTTTGTCAAATGCCGCCCAGGCCGTGCAGGACAAGGAGGACGGCTGGGTGGAAGTGGCGACTAAGGTGGTCGATTCCCAGATCGTTGTGTCGATCAGTGACAATGGGCCTGGAATTAAAGCCGACATTCAGAGTAAAATCTTCGATCCGTTCTTCACGACCAAACCTGTTGGACAAGGGACGGGCCTCGGACTTTCAATTTGCCATTCAATTGTCGGGCGGCATGGCGGAAAGATAGAGTTGAGGACTAAGCTGAATGAAGGCACAACTTTTGTGGTCGTGCTGCCGATGCGAAAAGATCCGTCCGAATTTTTCAGCACACAGGGCGAATCTATTTACGACAAGTAATTAACAGGCGGGAAACGACGAAATGTCGAGGCGACACCAGATTCTCATAGTTGACGATGAAGTAGCCAACTTGCGCCTCTTGCGCCGGGTTCTCGGCAAAGACTATGAAGTCCTGGAAGCGACGAGCGGTCAAGAAGGGCTTGATCTCTTGAAGCAGAACAACGTGAGCCTGATCATCACCGACCAGCGCATGCCGGCTATGACCGGTGTTCAGCTCCTCGAGCAGAGTCTGCCGGTCAATCCGGATGCGATCAAGATTTTGCTGACCGGCTACACCGATGTCCAGGCCCTAATCGATGCCATCAACGCCGGACATGTCTACAAATACATTCCAAAACCGTGGGATGCCGACGAGCTCAAACTGACGGTCAGGCGAGCTCTCGAGACCTTCGAGCTGAAAGAGCATAATATCAAGCTCATCGAGGATCTCAAATCCGCGATGTCCGAGCTCGAAGAGCTGTCTATGGGAACTATTCGCGCTCTGGCAGACGCGCTCGACGCGAAATGCGATTATACGGCCGGTCACAGTCTCAGGGTCAGCCGCATTGCCTGTCTCATCGGCCGCACACTGGGACTGGCCGACACCGAGCTGCGTGATATCGAACTTGGTGGCATTCTTCACGATATCGGCAAGATCGGTGTTCCTGAATCAATCCTCTGGAAGCCGGCCCAACTCACGCCGGAAGAGAAAGAGATCATGCGCAAGCATCCTTCGATAAGCGCCCAGATCATCGGCGAGCTTCGTGGACTTCGAAGGGCTCGAGAGTATGTCAAACACCATCATGAGTACTTTGACGGTTCAGGCTATCCGGATGGACTGAAAGGCGATGAAATCCCGCTTGGTGCGCGCATCATCCTGGTCTCCGATGCTTACGACGCCATGACCACCGATCGTCCTTACCGCATCGCCATTGGTCACGATCGTGCGGTCAAGGAGCTCTCCGAGATGGCAGGAACGCAGTTCGACCCGCAAGTAGTCACGGCTTTGCTCGAGATTGCCGAGGGCGGAGCGGAGGCGCTCAATCGCCGGATCACCACGGATTTTGACGATAATTTTCTCGGTCTGGGTGTGACCAGCGTTGATGCTCGCGCCACCGGAAAACATTTTCAAGCTGAGCTCGACCGTAAAGCTCGTCTGATGGCGACCGAATCGTAGTACTTGCCGGTATCCGGGTTGCAATCGATTGTTTGATGGCGCTTCAGGCTGGTTACCGGTTCGGAGGCAGTCGTGGACCTGGTCTTTCCGGCTCTTTGCGCCACGTATGGGTTGGCATCGCTCTCCAGAGTCTTGAGAATAGACGCTGGCGTATTGTGGTTTTCAGCCAGAGCGTAGCGCACATCAGGATTCTCATCGGATACAAGGATTCGCAGCACTCCCATCTGTGTGGAGGGATTGTCTGTAAGTGCGGTCCTGACCTCAGCAGAGGGGTCACCGCTCAAAAGTCTGAGTAAGTAAGGACTGGCTAAAGGATTTTCGGCGACGCGCCTTCGAATCTTGTGGTCGGAATGGATGGCTAAAAACCAGAGTTCGTCCTGCGTGGCAAAGGGACTTCCGGCAAGAAAGTAGTCAAACGATTTCTTAGTATACATTTGCAATTCTCTCCGAAGCTCCACCCAATGGGCACCGGCTCGATCTAAACGAACGGTCGGTCCAATGGCTGGGTGTGTTGGCGTCTACCCAGGGGTGCTGCTTCCATCCCACACTCAGGCGGACCGGCGGAATTGGAATGTTCTGAACATACTACCTAATAGTGACATGAGTATGACATGGCTTGAACAGGAGGACCCACTGCCATTTTTGCCTGGCACTTGCAGCTCCGTCATCACCTTTTTTGTCAACGTCGGAACTCTTTGGCGAGTCCCTTTACACCTGGAAGAAGGTATCAACAAGCGCTAAGGATAAACATCACGCCGCCATAGCCGTAGTTACAGATCTGTCGCCATTTGAGGTTTGGATTGGCGCTGTTGAACTGATCGAAGGCTCCCGCGACACCAAGTGAGGCTTGACCTTTATACGAAAAAAAATCGTCCATGATAAGGATCGTGCCAACTTGCAGGCTTGATCTCACGAAATCCAAAGCGAGCCCAGTAGATTCCTTCAGATCACAGTCGATGAAAATGATGCGCGCCTTCTTGATGCCCAGTGACTCTGCCGGCCTGTCCTTGATGGTGTCCTGGAAATAGCCATGTATTATGTGTGTCTCGAGATTTCCTCGATGCTTCTCGATATTAGCTATAGTCAGCTTTGAATCGACCTTGAATGTATCGTTAATGTAAAAGGGGTGAACGTCAAAAGATTGAACATCGCCAAAACCTTGGAAAGAATCAAATCCAAAGAATCTACATGGAAGTCCTGAAACGCCCTTGAGCTTCCGATAGATGCGCATGGAATACACGAAGGAGCTGCCTGTAAAAACGCCGAATTCAAGATAATCACCTTCAAGGTGTTCCAGCGCCGTAAGGAAAAAGGCCTTTTTTATGGCGCTATACTTGCCAAGATTGTGCTCCACAAAGCATGGCGTGAACGAATAGATTTCTGCTGCCAGGTTTTGAAGGACGAGATTGTTTTTTAGATAACTGATGAGATCCATAACAGCAATGGTACTGTGTCCAGGTTAAGACCTTCAAGTACCGGAAAGCGCTTTTCAATCTTTCGATCCCTGGATTCTCTAATCCTGCCCTATCATCCAGTTAGATGCCGCCAGGCAACGGTTAGTTGAGAACGAGGGACCATGTTCTCATCGGGATTTTGCCGCCAAAACGGTGCAATGAGAGAGTGGATCAAACCGGTCTCTCAGCCAGGTTCTTACCATCCGGCAACGCTCTCGATGCGAGTATGGCATCGAAAATGCTTTGCACAGAGATCTCTACCCCGAGCCCATCAAACATGGATCTGGTACCCTCCCTCGAATCCCAAACGAAACGAAATCGGGATGTTCTAGGAAGAAGCAGATTCGGATCGGTCGGACCGAACAGGGCGACGAGTGGTTGGTTAAGACCTACCGTGACGTGCATGGGAGCTGAATCCACGCACACGACCAGTGCGGCGTAGCTTACCAGTGCGGCCAGATCAGCCAGGTTTTTTGTCTGTCCATATGCTGATACCAGATATGATGGCGTACTCAGACCGGCCAGAAGCTCGGCGATAATCTCTTTGTCGTCCGGACCGCCCGCGAGAACGACAGGGATTCTATCTTCCTTCGACAATCCCTCGTTGTTTCTTTCAATTAGTGATAAGAGCTCGAGCCAATTGTTTGTCGACCAGGTTTTTATTATTCCTTTTATCGTGGCCAACCTGCTCGTGCCCGGATGAACGAGGATGAACCGGCCTTCACTGATGCCGTTTTCCCTTAAGAAGATCTGCATCCGTTCTTGCGATTCCGCCTTTAAGGAAACCTCGGGAATGAGCGCTTCTTCTGGTAGCGCTTGCGGTGTCATCCCCTGAGTCCTCAAGAATCCTACCGCCAGGTCGTGGTACATGTAGGCAGCATACTGTTTTCGATTCAGTTGCACCGGTTGCGTCAAAAGAAACGGGCTCAGCCGGTTGGCGTAGTAGCCCACCCGAATCGGCACACCCGACAAGAACAGTAGTGCTGCAACTAGAGGTGAGCTGCCCGAGGAGACGACGGCATCGTACCCGCCGCTTTTGATCAGGGCGAGCAGCTCGACTAGATCTTGGACGAGCAAGGGGCGTTTTTTTATGTCGAAGGTAATCGTGTCTGCAAGAAGACCGGTGAGCTCCTGGACGGAGCGCGAGCGTGGCTCCAATAAAAGAGTGATGGCGTACTCCGGGCAATACTTCTTAATTGTTCTGAGCGTCGGCAAGAACAGAATTTCATCGCCGATGCCACCAAAGTTGATCGCGAGAAGACGCTTTTGATTGCTTGATTGTTTACCGTTTTTTATCATCAGAACAGCTGTCTTATGGTCTTCAATCATCCCCTAGCTCAGCGCTTTCATGGAAGTTCGATTGCCAGCGCCTGCCGTCAGTTAAGGCCAAACTCACATGTCAGGCTGTGGTGGCGGCAACAAAGTATAATAACCGACAGCATCACAGGATCGCACCTTGCCGCCGCGAAATTGGTATCTCCTATTCCTAGTCTGTGCCCTCATCGGTGTAGGGGCCGGCTATCTATTCACGCTTCTTTATGAGCCTCATCTTCTGCCGCCCATCTTTAGACTTGGTTCGCTGACCGAACCGAAGAATATTCTCCTTTTAGGGACCGATGTCGTCTATTCCGGCCGGGGGCGGCGGTTGAAAGCTGATCTGTCGGCATTCACCGGCCGCTCCGACACCATTATGGTGGCGCGCCTCGATCCGTATCGCAACTCTTTTTGCGTGCTCTCAATTCCTCGCGACACTTGGGTGCGCATACCGAAGCACGGCATGGGCAAAATCAACTCGGCCAACGCTCTTGGCGGCCCCAGTCTGGCGAAAGAGACGATTACCAATCTGTTGAACATGCCTATAGATCATTATGTTGTGCTCAACGTCAGAGGGCTGGTCGCTCTCGTTGATGAGATTGGCGGTATCACGGTAGATATTCCGAAGAAAATGAAGTACAGCGACGATACGGCGAAGCTCTACATCGACCTCAACCCCGGTCCGCGAAAGCTGAGCGGCACACAAGCGATGGGATTCGTGCGCTTTCGTCACGACAGCCTGGGCGATATCGGACGTGTTCAACGTCAGGAGCTTTTTATCAGGGCGGTGCTCGATCGAGCGATGCAACCCGATTCGTGGACTCACATTCCCAAACTGCTCGAAATCGCACAAAACTATATTTACAGCGACATGTCTTACACAGAATTAACGGCGGTGGCCGCTTTCGTGAGAGCCGTGCCGAAAGCTCATCAGACTCTGGTGATGTTGCCCGGCGGCTTCTCCGGCACGGGCAATTGGTCGATCGACAAGGCTGACGTCAGGAGAATGGTGTCAAAGATGACCGGATCGACATTTCTCGAGTCGGATCGATCTTCGCTTCGAATAACGATTCAAAATGCCAGTTCAGAAAAACAGCTGGCGCGGAAGCTGTTCGTTTTGCTGAAGAAAAAAGGATACAGACATCTGATTCTCAAACCACTTGATGGTAAACGCGCGGCACCGCTGGCCGTCACTCGCATTATCGCTCAACGCGGCAATCCGGAAGATGCGCAGATGATCATGGATGATCTGGATGACTTAGGCGATATCGTCACCGCCTCTGTAGGCGACATTGAAAGTGCCGTGACAATTATGGTCGGCGATGATCTTGCAGAGCTTGTTTCCAGCAGCAAGACCAAGTAACGATCTTGAAAGTTTGCGGTTTTCCACACTGCAGGCGAAGCCACCATCGCTCTCGATCTATCTTTGAAATCGAGAGACTCGTGTAAACAGATGTAGCGAACAATACTTGTGATACCGATTGAAATCGGCATGGTCTCAGGGATTCAACAGACCAGCGCTCTCGGTCTCTAAAGCGCGCGCATTGGTCGAACGAACTCTTCTGAGAAGTGCTTGAGCTGTCAATTTCAGTGCGCCTCGCCTATGGTGTCACATCAACTTCATGGTCGGCTTCGAATAAGCTCTGGCGATGCCATTTTGCAAAGAGTTATGTCTTGTAATTTCTTTACACTTGTCAGTATGTGTTTCGATTTGTATATGGGTTGGGCATATAACTAGTGCCCCGATCCAAGTTTTTTTTTGAAGCACTTGTTGGTGGCAGGTTGGCTTCAGTGTGTACTGAAAAGCCGCATTGCAAGCCGATATCTGTTAGTTGTTTGAACAAGTGCTAATCAAAAATGTTGAGACATTATTATGTTTCACTTGGAAACAAGGCTATTCCCATACGATGACGTGTGTCGTACAGTATGGAAGTCGCTTGCAGTGACATTTCGAATCTGGGTTAGTTTGAATCCACAATTCGAGATTGGGTGGGGCACGAAGTTGGCGCACAGGAAATCACGGAAAGGCAGGGCAGCAGCATGATTCATTACGTATATTCAACCCGGGGCGGATATCTTTACATGGTTGGTCGCTACAACCAGACACCAAAAGTACAGAACAAAGACGAATTTGTTCTCTCAGTTCCAGAAAAAACTTCTCAAAGTCACATCGATACTCTTGCTCATCGCAAATTCATGGAGCATCTGAGACGCCCACGCAAAGTCAGTCATGAGCGTCATGCCCATAAGGCTGAAAAAGAGCTCGCCTCCGTATAAGAGACCAGGCGCTCAATGAAAGCGTTGTAAAGTGTCTGTATCAAGCAGTCAGTTCGCCTTTCGACTGATTCAATATTAAGTTGTGTTAAGCTGTCGACTGGAAAAGGTCGGCAGCTTTTGTTTTGAACACCGTTATTATTCTTCATGAGATGGGCAATACCCCATTACTTGCAGAGGTTTGCACTAACCAATGAGTCGAAAGATGTGGCGTTATCAGCCATTAAAGGGATCGTAATGGATCTTGAGACTCGTTATGATGCTGAAGTGTTGGCTCAAGCTTAGCTGGCTGTCCGTTATCTCTGTCGGACGATTGTTGTGAGGGTGAAGGTATGGGACGTAGAAAAATCAGGTCACAAGCAGGTTTTACTCTAATTGAGCTCCTGGTTGTGGTAATTATCATCGGTATTCTTGCGGCGATTGCGCTACCAAACTTTATTGGCGCCCAGGATAAAGCTCGGGAAGCCTCGGTAAAAGCCAACATGCGAACTGCTCAAATAGCAGCTGAAGCTTATGCCGTAGACAATGCCGGCTCTTACCCTAACGCGGTCGATGCACCGTATCAGAGCTACTTCCCAGGTGGGAAGAGCGACGGGGTTACCTCTGGTAACCCACCGGTCAATCCGTTTACCTCTAACGGTGAATGGCCTTCTCTTGGTGCCGTGAGCAGCGTGCAGACGGCCAGAGACGCAGCTCCTGCGACCCACAATCCGGGAATCGGCAAAGTCGAGTACTCGCCTATCACTCCGAGTGGCTCGTCCGGCGGCGCTACCTCATACGCAATTATCGGTGGCAACAAAGACGGAGTCGGCCTGGGCGGAACCACCGCCGGGAAGACGCTCGTACTTTCCAACCAGTAAGGGCTCCCTTTCTGATGCGAGGTCGCGTCATTTTGTTCACCTAAGCAACGGGGCGGCTTGATCAGCCGCCCCTCGCTATATTGAGTTTGTATGGCAATCTTGATCAAAATCGCAGTCTTTCTGGCGTTGTGCATATCTATTCAGTTTGCTCACGAGAAAACGGCAAGGCTTCTTGTTTCCCAGAATGCCGACTACCTTGCCATCGTTCCTTCCCCTCAGACGATGAAGCTCGTCTCTCTCGGCTACGACCAGCTACTCGCAGACGTATTCTGGCTCGCCTATGTCGGCTACCTCGGCAATAGCGAAGCCCGAGCCAAAGATCACTATGCTTTGTGCGATCGTTACCTAGATCTGATCACCTATCTCGATCCCCAGTTCGTACAGCCCTACTGGTTCGTCGCATTCACGGTCGGCGGCGATCAGGCGCGTCCCGAGCGCGCAAGAGAGCTCATCGACCGCGGCATCGAAGCCAATCCGGACAACTGGCACATACCATTCATCGCCGGAATCAATCAGTACCTCTTTGCTCACGACGAGGCGGCGGCGGCTCGCTACTATCGCGTGGCCAGTAAATTTCCGGGCGCGCCTTCCTGGGTCGAGAGTCAGTCGACGATTATTGAAACGAGAGCACCACGATTGGTTAAAGAGGCCAATAGCTGGCTGAGCATTTATCAAACCGCGGAGGAGCCACGAGTAAAGGAAAGGGCGCGAGAGACGTGCATCTATTTGTGGGTCCAGGTCTTCAAGATCGCTCCGACCGATCTGTTTCGAGAAAAGGCAAGAGAGACGTTAAACCTGTTAGGAGTAGACATCGACCTTTTGGTTTCAAATGCCAAAAGTCGGCCTTGACGTGTCAGAGGATCAGCATAAGAGAAACTGCATGAGTCTCAAATCGGCAATCTTGATCCTTACCGTGTCAGAACTTGTTTTGCTTCTTATCTTTTACGCGCCGTTCATCCTGGGGCGGAGCAACTTCTTCTTCGCCGATGCCACATTCTGGCTGGAGCCGATGGCGCGTTATCTTTCTAACTCCATCCTTCAGGAGCATCGTTTTCCGTATTGGAACTCACTCAACTATTGCGGTATGCCGCAACTGGCTGTGACATTTCCCAATCTGTTCTATCCTTTCGATTATCTTTTCGTTCTCCTTCCCTTCAGTCCGGCTCTGGCACTGAGTATGGTGCTGCACCAGACGATCGCCGGAGCCGGAACTTATGCACTTCTCAGAGCCTTCAAGCAACCGGTCTCGTCTTCCATTTGTGCAGCAACTGTCTATTCGCTGTCCGGCTATATGTTCGCACTTTCTGCCAATCACAGTCTGGTGGCTGGTGCGGCCTGGTGTCCATGGGCCTTATGGTCGATGCGCTCAGTGGAATCAGGATCAGGCCGGCAACGGTTTCACCACCTGCTTGCCGGTACTATTTTTGTCTACATGTTGATCACGTCCGGTCGTCCGGAGGTATTCATTCCTTCGATTTTGGCGCTTCTTGCTTACATGTGCGTGTCGGCATCCGGAAGAAAAAGGGAAGGCCGGCGCTTGTTTGGAGAAGCCTTTCTCTTTCAAGTCAGGATTCTATTCTTAGGCTTTGTTCTGGCTTTGCCGTCCATCTTGCCCACTGCCGAATGGCTCAGTCGCTCCAGGCGAGCGGTCGGTCTTGAGAGTTTCGAAGTATTCATGTATAGCGCCAGCTGGTACGAGCTCGCTTCAACTATTATTGGACAGGCGCTCGGCAATCTACGTTTGCACGCCTCCGAGTTCAGACCTCTCATCATTTCAGCGAAAATACCGCCTTATCTGTCTTGTGCCTATGTCGGTGCGGTGGCCATTACGCTGACATTTTGGGGGGTCACGGCAAAAGGCTGGCGCTTGAAGTATGCGCTTCTTTCGGTGCTGATACTGACTCTGGTGGCATCTCTGGGTAGCAATACTGCAATCATGCCGCTTCTAGTTCAAGCTTTTCCGGCGCTTGGATTTGTCCGTTTCCCCGTCAAGCTGCTATTTATTGCGGTTCTGATTGTCAGCATCTTGGCGGCGCGCGGACTCACCGCCTCAACCAACAAAGAGCCGGTAATAATGCCCGGGGTAGTTATCTGGGGTGCGGTCCTGGCCTGGTCGATAGGCTGTCTTGCAGCTGGTTGCGCCAATGTCCATTTGCTCCGATTCTCCGGTTTGATCCAGGACTCCGGATTGACATTGAAAGCGCAAAGCCTGATCGGCTCTTGGGGAATTGCCTGCGCCATGCTGGGTTTATCAACCAGCGCAATCGGTTACTTGATCAAGATCGAAAAACTCTCCGCTTGCAAGGGTGCTGCTACTCTGATTGGACTATTGGCTGTGAGCCTGATCACCAACGCTGTGATGTTCGAACATGAAGGCGGCGGCTCCGATTATTACTCTCTTCCATCCTTCGTCAACGATCGACTTCAGCAGTTCAAGGACAACGGTTTCAATCGGGACAGTCGTGCGCTTGGTCTATATATCGAACTGCCTACCGTGCCTAACTTCTATCTCCGCGGCAATCAGCACGAACAAACCGTGGCCACCTTTCAGTACGACAGGCAGATCTTGTTGCCTGATACCAATATAGATTTTTCCACGCCGTCTTCGCTCGGATTCGAAGGGGCGATGAAGGGCGATTTCTATCACGAGTTTCTCCACACTTACCTGCGCTCGAGTCAAACTCTAGACCCCGTGGTTTGTCCGCCGACCGATCTTGCCATAACGCGATTCGCGCAAACCACCGCCACCGGTTTCATCATCACCCAGGTTTTTCGCAATCGAAAGAGTGGCGAGACGGTTGCCATTCCGCTTCTGGACAACAAGCAGTTCTCGCTTTTGCTTGAGGACGAAAATATGAACGTCAGGATCTACGGAGTTTTGAACGCGATGCCGCGTTGTTATCTCTCTCATTCCTGGCGTATTCTCAAATCACATAATGAAGCGCTTAATGCTATTTTGCTACCTGAGAAAAACAACTTCGATCCCGAAGTCGTGACTCTTCTGGAGTCGTCCGAGTCGGACGGCAAAGACCATGTCGATGGCACCGTCTACTGCGCCTCGGATTCTCTGAAGCTGAAAGAGATCTCTTGTGAGCATCTGGAAATTGAGGTCGAGACATCCATGCCGGGCCTGCTCGTATTGGCCGACCAACCGTATCCCGGATGGCGTGCCAAGATCGATGCCGCCGATTCACCAATTCTGGTGGCTAACGGATTCAACCGCGCGCTCCATGTCCCGGCTGGTAAGCACTCGATCACGTTTACATATGTGCCTGATAGTTTTTATCTTGGGGTCGGACTTTCGGCGCTGGCTGTCTTCCTTTTGGCCTATCTCTTTTGGAAGAGTGGGCGCGACGGTGTACAATCTTCCTGACCAAGGGGTGATTTTATACCGTGTTCAACAATGTGAGTATAAGGACAAAAGGGATACTGCTAGTCCTGGTACCACTTATTGCTCAACTGGGTTTTATTTTTTTGCTGACTTCGCTTCTGCGTCAGACAGAGACTCAAATCGAAGAGATCGAAAAAGCTCGAGTCGTAATCGAAAAGGCTAACTATGTTCTCAGGAAGGTGCTTGATGCGACGACGGCTGCAGGCGGATATAGCTATACGGGCAATACCGCTTTTCGCGACGGCTCGCAAAGGTCCACCGCCGAGGCGATGGCTGCCTTTAGAAATCTGGCGCGTGAACTTCCAAAGAGCAAGGACAAGAGGAAGCTGGTACGTGAGGTGACCCGACTTACTCAGGAGTGGGAAACAGTTGTAAGTCGATTCTCCAAGAAAATAGACGCTGGCGACGCCTCGTTCATCAATGACATACAGG
>CAZISK010000072.1:0-15418 GCA_964541355.1 uncultured Candidatus Obscuribacterales bacterium | reverse complement strand
TGACTGGATACTCAAAGGAACACTACTTTGATTTTCCGGTCCCCTGTCCGTTCGCCGGCCCTGATGATCCCGAGGCTCAACGGTCGTACCTGTGCAAGACTGTCGCTACAGGAGTAGATAAGGTTATCTCGATTCCTGTATTGAAAGACCATGTAGCCAGCGGGTTGACATTTGCGTTGAAAAACATGTCACACGGTTTTTTCAACAACGTATATCGCTCTCATCGGTACAACTCGGATGATTCGGGAAGAGAAAATTGTTGCAATGAGTTCATCCCTCGCGCAGCAGCACACGCTATCGTCCGCGAGAAATCAGTTTTATTCATTGGCGATTCGATCGTGTGTACGGTCAACGGCGGTCCAGGTTCGTGGAATCCGCGATTCTTGACTTGCAAGACGAATACCGTTTACTTCGCCACCGATCCTGTAGCTTTAGATTCTGTCGGACTGCGTGCGCTAGACGACATCAGGAAAAAACATGGTTTAGCGGCGCTCAGGGATGTTGTCGGACCGCCGGACAACGACGTTCCCGAATCCGGAGAGCTTTATTGCAGGCGCCATGTCGAACATGTCGAAAGATCGGCGGAGCTCGGTCTTGGAGACTTAAATCCGGTTGTCGAGTCCTTTGATATCAGCCAAGAAAAGTTGTGAAAACTGGGGTCCCGGTTGACGAAGGCAAGCGCTGACGCATACAATGAATCTCAAAGACCGTCTGGGCAGGCAAATGTTGTGTCTGATTCGCCCTCTCTAAAGTGTTATCGAGTTAACTCTCCGGCTGTCACCTATGAGTGGATGGACGGCGAAGTAATCGCTGTGCATCTCATCAATGGACACTATTTCAGCTTCGTTGATACAGCTGCTCCGGCGTTCTGTGCGCTTGCGAGCGGGGCTGATGTCGTTGAAATCGGAAATGCAATCAAGGTGATTTCGGTTGACGCAGCAGATGAAAGCGCAAATGAGCTGGATCTGCAAGACTGGGTCAACAGATTGGTAGAAGAGGATTTGTTCGTATTGGGCGACTTGATCTCGACAGATGCTCCGTGTACCGAAAAAGATAAGTGGTTGTCTTTAATTCGATCATGCAGATCGCGGCAGCTGTCATTTGAGAGATTTACCGATATCGAAGCGCTGTTAGCTCTCGACCCTGTGCACGACATATCGAGCGCTGGTTGGCCGAGCCGCAACTGATGAGGACTTCGACATGACGTCTTTAGGAATTGCCGGCTCGCTCGTCGATAACGTAGAACTGCTTATAGCGTATTCCGGGCGCTGCTCATCCAGATGTACGATATCGATCGCTGGAAAGATTATTACACTTGTTTTTGCGGACAGCGGTTTCGAACCACGAATCGCGCCGGCTTTTCAGAATGTAGTCGACCGTCAGAATCGCGGATCCGATCTGACTGTTTTGGTGGTATCAAGACGACAGTTTGATGAATTGGATGAAATTTTTTATGCAGGGATACAGCGATTTTCCGGACACCCGAATGAAACTCTAGTTTCATCCAGAGAAGGCTTGCAATTCGTCCTTCAAAAAACGCCTGAGGCGCTAAGCATTATCAACCTGGCCAATCGATTTGCGGTGTATGTTATTGACAGTCCCGAAGCGTTAACCAACTTGGAGCGGGGCAATCCCCTAAAGCACATACTCTCTGCCTTTTTCTGTGCTCGAGACTTTCTCGTCCTGCATTCGGCAGCCGTTGCTTACAACGGCGCTACTGCTCTGATCGCGGGGAGCTCGGGGGCTGGAAAGTCCACTATATCTGCTGCTTGTATGCAATCAGGCTGGTCGTTCTTGAGCGATGACACTACGCTCTGTGCGCGCGATGGTACTGTATGTGGTGTGTATCACACATTGAAGTTGCAGGCGCATCAGTCTTCGAAGTTTTCCGTTCTGACCGGTTGCAATGAGCTCCGCGGCGACGATAACGGATCTGAAAAATCAGTGTTTTTTGTTGCTGCCGACACATCTCGGTGCGGCCCTCCTCCGATAGTCAGAGCGCTGGTATTTCCCGTGGTGTCACCACAGGCTCGTCCAGTTATCGAGGCGATACCCAGTGGTGAGGCGTTACGCCGGCTCCTGGCAAGCAGTTTGTTCTTCTTGCCGGTCACGCAATCTCTTGACACAGTCAGTCTGCTTGCGCAGCTCGCTCGTGATTTGCCTGCCTACAGGCTTACCGCAGGGGATAATCCGCTAGAGATACCCGAAGTGATCGCCTCTGTGCTGGAGTAGTGATTCTGCGCATTATAGGATAATATGTTGGTTGATGAGAATTACGTACCTCACACACCAATTTTATCCGGATATTGGCGGCATGGAAGTGTCGGCGCTGCGCACGCTGCCGTTATTGTGCCAACGTGACTTTGAGATACTTATCCTCTGTGGTTGTTGGGACGGTGTCTGTCCGCAAGAGACCGTCGTGTCCGGCATGAAGGTCGTCCGACTGCCGATGCTAAGCGCCTTAGCCAGGGCGGATCTTCGCGGTATCAAATCGATTCGCGAAAAGATTGAGGAGCTCGATAGAGACTTTAATGCCGATCTGTATCATTACAACGTTGGTACCCCGGCGCTGCTGTTCTTCCAGAGCCGGCAAGATAAGCCGACATTAATAACTCTTCACGGTACTCTGACCACAGGAAGAAGCAAACTGACAGGCGGTATGGATACGCTGTTGGCGAAGTCGTTCAACAAAGCGGCCTGGATCAACGGCGTCTCGGAATACGTGCTTAGAGACGCCAGATCCATACACCCTGAAATCGCGGACAAGTCGACGGTAATATATCATGGCATCGACCCCGGAAGGGCACCATCTGAGATATCATTCGATCCACCGATTTTACTATGCCTGTCGCGACTGGTAAATGAAAAGGGCATCGAGTTGGCGATTGATGCGGTCGGTCTGGTGCGCAAAGATTTTCCCAATTGTCGCTTGATTATCGCAGGTGATGGACCGCTTCGCGCGGACCTGGAGAATCGAGCCCGAAAGTTGCCATCGGATGCGGTGCAATTCTTGGGATGGGTGGCAGCAGATAAGACACTGTCGCTTATCGAACAAGCATCGATCGTGTTAATCCCTTCCATCATGGATGAAGGTTTTGGTCAGGTGGCTATCGAGGCTGCCATAATGGCAAGACCGACTGTGACTACCGGTGCCGGAGGATTGAGTGAAGCAGTCGAACACGAAACGTCCGGATTGTTCGTCGAGCGCGGTAGTGTGGAGTCCCTGGGCGCTGCCATCAATCGACTTCTCAATGATCCGGCTAGCGCGAAGGAGTTGGGAATACAGGCGCGGCGACGCTGTCAGACCAAGTTCGATCTTGCCTCGACGGTTGATCAGTATGATTCTCTTTATCGCCGGCTCGTGTCAGAAGCCGCCGTATGTCATCCGTCGATTCACAACTAAGTTATGAGTGAAAAGAGAGATAATCCTGTTGTATCGGTAGTGGTCCCGGTTTTCAACGGAGAGAAGTATCTAGCCGAAACCTTGAATTCGATTTACGCTCAATCGTATAAAAATCTTGAAGTGATTGTAGTCGACGATGGCTCCGACGATTCCACCGCATCGATCGCGCAATCGTATGATCGACTGAGATACATTCATCAACCGAGAGCCGGCGTCGGGTCCGCTCTAAATACCGGTTTTCGGGCGGCGAGCGGCTCACTATTTGCCGGTCTAGACTCTGACGATTTGTGGAGTCCCGACAAGATCGAGTTGCAGTTGCATGCACTCAACGAGCGGCCGGAGCTGGACATTGTTTTCGGCCACGTGGAGCAATTCATCAGCCCTGAGCTCGATGAAGCCGCGCGTGCCAGCGTCCATTGTCCGGAAGGGGCACAACCCGGTCCCTCCATCTGCACAATATTGATGCGAAGAGAGTCTTTCTTGAAGGTTGGTTGGTTTTCAGTTGAACTCAAGGTGGGGCAGTTCATTGATTGGTATCTCAGAGCCACCGAGCTGAAATTGCTAATCGAGATGCTCTCGCAAACAGTGATGTACAGGCGTTTGCACAAAAGCAATCTCGGTCTGGTCAATCAGCAATCAAACTCGCAATACCTGAGAATCCTGAAGCAGTCTCTTGATCGACGACGAAATGCTCTGTCCGGGGGCACCGAGAATGCCGACTCCTGAGCCTCTGAAAGTACAGCCCGCCTGGCACCCGGGCGCGCAGCACATGGCTCTATTGAAAGCCTGTCTTCTGGAAGGGAATGACGCGGTCGAGTCCTGGCGATCGTGGCGCTCTTCTATTGCGCAACTTGGCGATGCCGATCTCGAGTCGCTGAAGCTTTTTCCGCTTCTTTGCGAAAATGTTGGAAGATCCATCTCGCAAGACGAGCATGCCATCCTAAAGGGCACGCAGAGAAGAGTCTGGTCGGAAAACCAAATTCTGATTAGCTTCGCCAAGCAGATTGCAGGCGATCTAAGTCTTGCGAATATTCCTGTGATGCTGCTCAAGGGCGCGTCTCTGGTAATGCAAGGTGTTTACCCCTCGCTTAAGTTACGATGCCTGGGGGACGTCGATCTTATGGTCCCGCAAGAACAGCTCAATAGAGTGGCTGCGATTCTCGAGCAAGGCGGTTGGAGCATACCAGAGGGTTGGGACGGAGGCACAGATACTGAGCGGATGTTGAGAAAACTGCATGCATTCGCTACCGTAACCGAGCGATTGACACAATTGATGCCGTCACGATCGATCGACATACATTGGCGATTGTCGATGCTTTTGGATGAGGACGTGTTAAACCGCGAGTTCTGGCACAGGGCGCAAGCTGGTCGTCTTAACGGTTTGTCCGTGATGATGCTGTGTCCGGAAGATCAGATGTTGCATCTGTGTCTGCACGGTGCCAGAGCATGGGATTCTATTGCTGCACCAACTGCAAAAAAAGAATCGATTATATGGATCGCTGATTGTGTCCTTCTGGCCAGAGCCTTTCCCGATTTGGATTGGAATAAAACCGTTGGCGAAGCATATCGTCGTGGCGTTGCGTTGCAGATTCTATCAGCCCTTAATCTCTTGAAGGAAAACTTTTTGCCATCGATCCCGAATGAGATTTTTCATCAATCCTCCAAAGATCAGGTATCGCGAATGGAAGAGTTGGTGCTGTTTTCCACCACGTCGCCCCGTCCTGACAGTGGGCGGGCTATTCCTCTGAAGCTGTCATTTTATCGAGAGGTGTTCAAGCGCAGAGGTTCTTCCAATCTAAATAAAGTGAATGGGTTGGTCTTGTGGAGCGAGATGTTGTCTTACGCCGTTTTATCAGTGTGGAACTGGGGACGAATGTTGGCAAGACGAGTGGCTGATCTGACTGTGCCGAAATTGATCGAGCACATTCACGCGATTCGAAGAGATCGAGCCATGCAACAATGGAATATCGCGAAGAAATCGCTAAGTGAAAAGACGGTTGAAGCTTTGTTCCAGCCCAAACCTTTGACGGCGATCAATAGTTTCACCTCTGGGATAGAAGGACCAAACTGCGATGCCGACGGAAATATATACGCCGTCAATTATCTTGAAAATGGCACCGTCGCAAAGGTAACACCGGACGGCCGGGCGGAGGTATTCGTAAAACTAGAGCAGGGTAGCGTTCCAAATGGAATTGTGTTCGACCAGAAAGGCTTTATGTATGTCGCGGACTACAAGAAGCACAATGTGTTCAAGATTGAGCTGACATCACGCCGCATCACCTGTCATGCTCATGAACCGCGCATGAACCAGCCCAATGACCTTGCTATCACATCTGATGGCATCATTTTTGCCAGTGACCCGAATTGGAAAGAGAAAACCGGACGAGTCTGGCGGATTAGTGCCGATGGTTCCATCGCGCTTATGGCTGATGATATGGGCACTACCAACGGTATCGAAGTGAGCCCCGACGGCAAGATACTGTATGTGAATGAAAGCGTGCAAAGGAGAATTTGGCGTTTTGACATTACTGATAACGGTATCGCCAACAAGAGGCTGTTCAAGAAGTTCGCACGAGGCAGCCTTGACGGCATGCGCTGCGACGTAGAAGGTAATCTATATGTCACCCGATACGGCACTGGAAAAGTTGCCATTTTGAGCACTAATGGTGAGACTCTCCGCGAGATCGACGTCTTGGGTAGGCGACCAAGCAATCTCTGCTTTGGTGGTCCGGATGGCAAGACCCTGTATGTCACCGAAGTCGATCATGGTCGTCTGGTAGAGATCCGCGTCGATAAAGTCGGATTGGCGTGGCATCGGTTCCGGCAATCTGGTTTGCGAGCCGATATCTGTTAACGGAACAGACCAAGGTCACTCGACGAGAGTGTGTAAAAAACTTCGACAGTTAAGCCTCTTGAGTTCAGCAATGTAGTTTTGCGGATATTTGTAACGACGGTCTGGAGTCTTCAAGCCCAGCAAGCCGGCGATCTCGTCGGCATATGCCACGCAGTCACTTTGCCCGACTCGGAAGCGGCTTTCTTTCCATTTGAGGCTTGCTTCTTTTGTTTGGTCAAACTTATCCTGATCGACGATTGCCACAACTGCGTCTAAGTTGCGCAAATTACCCTGGCTGGCATTGTCGACCAGTATGCCTGGGACATCTCGAAAGAGTGATGGTATCTGGTCGTGTGCGTATTTGGGCACATACCCTCTGGTCTCCACCCGGTCCAGTTTTACCGGGATAGAGTCGGCCCAGGCGATGTAGCAGTGTCCTGGATATCCGTGGGAATTGCTGGCCAGACCGCAACAAAGGATGACGTAACGCGACGAACTTGAATCGGAACACATATCGACGATGCCCGGTGCACCATGTGGCAGCCGATAAAGAGCGGCCCAGGCTAACATGTAAAGAATTAGCAAGGTAAATGACCCTACTGGTAAAGCAACCAGACCTGGCTGTGTCAGCCGCTTGCCAGATGAGCGAGTTGAAGTAGCTGCTTTTGTGAAGGTCTGGAACAGAGGTGTAGTCAACTTTAGTACAGGCATGTCCTGATCAACCCTTGTGTTAACGTGCCATCAACCAACATATCAGCGCGGTTTGGAACTTTGCGATCGTAAAGATCGGTTGCTCAGCTGTTGGTTAAGGAAATCCGAACTTGTTTAGCGCAAACCGCATTCTGGAATAAGATCTCCATATTACGTGTATATTTGGGTATCTAATTTAATGGAATCAATTGATTGAGGCGGTCTGCGATTGCAACCAGGAAGAGTCTTAGAATCATTTCTGGTGTCGCAATATAGAAGGCAATTTGAGCGGCAATACTTCCACTAACCAGGACAACGCCAACGAAGTCGAAAGACCTTCTGAAAGACCTGCGTCCAGAGATCCGTTGGTCGGTACCACCCTTGATGGCAGATTCCAGATTGAAGAGGTCCTCGGCTCAGGCGGAATGAGCGTCGTATACAAGGCGACACAGCTCCGCGTCAATCGCCATGTTGCCATCAAGACCATTCGCATGCAGCTCGATAGCAAGCCTGTGTATAAAGAGCGGTTTCAGCGCGAGATTAGCAGTCTATGCGCTCTCAATCATCCTAACGTCGTCACCGTCTATGACTGCGTGATTGGCTCCGACGATCAGCCCTACATCGTTATGGACTACCTGAGGGGTCGTAGTCTGGAGGCCCTCATCAAGTCGGACGGACCGCTCGGTCTAGAACGATTTGCCAGCATCTCGATCCAGGTGTGTGCCGCCCTCGATCACGCGCACAAAAAAGGGATCATTCACCGAGACCTAAAACCGGGCAACGTTGTACTTCTCGATGATGAAACCGATATTGTAAAGGTTGTAGACTTCGGTCTTGCTAAGCTCAGCGAGGACAACCGCAAGCTCACGCATTCCGGTGAGCTCTGGGGGAGCCCTCCTTACATGAGTCCGGAACAGTGCATGGGAGAGTCTGGAGACGAGCGTTCCGACATCTACTCTCTGGGCTGCGTTATGTACGAGATGGCGACAGGGCTAGACCCATTTGCCGATGCCAACACGGTCTTCGAGCTCATTAACCGGCATGTTCATGCCAGTCCGCCACCGTTTTTCCAGGTCAATCCCAGCGCCGTTATACCTATCAAGCTTGAAGCGGTTATCTTTAAAGCGCTCGAGAAGAGCCCAGCCGATCGATTTCAATCGGCGCACGAATTGCAAAACGCAATCATCGAAGCGTGCTCTGGAGATTCAGGCAATTTGCAGTTTCACCCGAGTAGGACCGGGAGAAGCAGCGGTAACATCGAATTTGGTGGCATCGCTCCTCCGGCGTATCCGGAGGAATCGAGCGCTCGATCTGCTCAAAGTCAACAAGTCGCCTGGTTCGCAGGAATGCTCAATTCAGTCGATCCGAATGAGTTCAACGAGCAACAACCGCAGTGGCAGGACCGGAGCGAACGAGAGAAGACCATCGACCAGGTGCCAGAACCGATGCGGCGCCCACCAGGGTCGGTGACCACTGATATTAGCGGCATCAGCCCGAGGGCAAGAGATCTGCGTGGCAGCGAGGACGATCACGGTGCACCATATGCGCCACCACTTTCCCCATACGCACCGCCTCCGCCGCAAGCGCAGTATGCACAGCCTGACTCGCGACCGGTTTATGGTTCAAACACGGACGCTCAGTCCGTTCTTCGACAGCAGTACGCGGATAACCCGAACGATCAATACCAGGCGCACACACAAGATCCCTATCTCAACCCTCAGGCACAATCTCACTCTCAGATGGCGCAGCAGCAATCATACAGTCACCTGCCGCAGCCACAATCGTACGGTCAATTGCCACAGCAACAATCATATAGCCACTTGCAGCAGCAAACGAGTTACGAGAATGCGAGTGGCTCGGCGCGAGTTCTGCCTACCGGGTCTGTATATGAAAGCGGGATGGTGACTCGTCCTGTCGATCCGGGTCAAGGCGGAGCGAAACTCAACCATCTCAGAGACACGACAACGACTATCGAGAATCCGCTAACTGCCTGGATTCCGGTGTTGATTGTCGTGGGAATCGTCATTGGCCTCGGTTGTGCCCTGATGTGCATTCCGCATAAGCATCCATCGACTCCTTCAACGACGGTGACGGCGCCTCAGAGCGAAAATGCAGTCGTAAAGGACGAGGTTCCGCCCGCCGACAATAAGAATGACGAAGAGCCTGCTGCAAAGCCAAGGACTGCGCGTCCTGCAAAACAAACTGCCCGTTCAACTCGACCGCGAGCAGCGAGAAAATCTGAACCCAGACGCGTCAACCCGTCTCAGAAATCGTCTCCCGCCAAGTCCACTCCTAAGAAGAATGCCGATCCGTGGGAAGCACTGCGCTCGACGAATGCGCCGAAATAGGAGGACTCAAGGACCGACTAGAATCAGTTTGCATTCCGGCATACGTGATTTGAACTGCTCCATACCTTTATCGGTGACTCCGGCGACTCTTCTAAGAATGAGTTTCTTCAGGGATTTGAGCCTTGTCACTGAGCCCAATCCAACATCGGTGATTTCTGAAAAAGACACATCCAGCGTCTCGAGCTGGGGGAGTATTCGCACCAGCTTTTCCAGCTCGCTGTCGTTGATTTTGCATTTTGCCACATACAACTTACGAAGCGTTTTCTTTGTGCTAAACGGTTTGAAACCATCGGCGGTGACATTGCAGCTGTTGAGGAAAAGGTCGCTCAGATGAGCCATCTGCGCCAGTGGCACCAGCCCTTTGTCAGTGATTTTTGTGTCGGAGAGAATCAGCCTCCACATAGATTTGCTATGGTTTTTCGCGATGTCCTTCATACCCCGGTCTGTGACCAGCGTCGAGGCGATTTGCAAATCGGCAAGATATTGAAGCGGATTGAGATACGAAAGACCTCTGTCGGTAATGTCGTTATCGCTCAATAGAAGGGCGCCGATATTTGGTATCGAGGCGATTTCCTTGAGCCCTTTGTCGGTTATAGCTGTTTCCGTCAGATTGATGATGTGCAGCTTCGGCAAGCGCGTAAGGTGCGCGACACCGGCATCACCTATTCGCGTGTAAGCGAGATTGATATTGTCCAGGTTGGACATCTTTTCCAGATGAACCATGGAAGAATCAGTTATCTCGTGGTGTTCGAACGAAAGCTTCGTGGCGTTGATATTTTTCTTGACGATTTCCAGAATCGCTTCGTTGGACTCGTCCTTTCGCTCTTCCAGAGTCTGCGTCTTTGTGCCGGTTACGGGAATTTTCTTGATATCTGCTACGTGCTTTTCTGATTGATTCAGCAGGTTAATGGTCAAATACACTATGAGGCCGATCAGAAGTGCTGCAACGATAGAAATCAAAAGAAAGTCATTTTTGCGTTTCGTTGGTTCGGTTGGGTCTTCTATGGGAAGCAGCTCTTTTGATGGCAACTAGCAACTCCTGTGCGCTGTGCAGGTGCTTTCAATTTTATTGGCTATGAAGGCTCTTATCTATTATATATACGATTGTGCACTCGACAAATCTGTCGGTGTCAGCTAGTCTGACATGCTATGGAAACAATCTCTACACCGACCGCCATGCTTGACGCCGAGCTTGCGGGCGCTCTTGAGAAGCATTGGGGCATTCGTAGTCTGCGTCCTTTGCAGGAGCCTGCTATTAGAGCAGTCCTGGAAGGGCGAGATTCGCTTGTCGTCTTGCCGACCGGCGGTGGCAAGTCGCTATGTTATCAGGCACCGGCTGTGGTGCGCGATGGTGTTACGATTGTGGTATCACCTCTGATATCACTTATGAAAGATCAGGTGGATGGTTTAAGAGAGTCAGGTGTTGCGGCGGTCAGGCTGGACAGCTCGATCAGTCTCGAAGAGCGCCTGACTGCCGCTCGAGATATCAGGCAGGGTACGGTCCGATTAGTATTCGTGTCGCCGGAACGCCTCATTCAGAGCGATTTGTGGGAATTGTTCGAAGATGTGCGGGTCAATGCCGTCGCGATAGACGAAGCGCATTGCATAAGTCAGTGGGGGCATGACTTCAGACCGGAGTACAGGCAGCTCCATTTGCTGAAAGAGATGTTTTCTGGAGCTTCCATCCACGCGTATACCGCGACTGCTACCGAGCGGGTGAGAAGAGATATCTTGGAGCAACTCGATCTCGTTGATCCGGAAGTTCTGGTCGGCAACTTCGACAGACCGAATCTGACCTACAGGGTTGTTCCAAGACGCGGCGATCTTTTGAAACAGGTCCAAGAAGTGTTGGCTCGTCACAAGGGCGAGGGCGGCATCGTTTATTGCATCAGCCGAAACGAAGTCAATACGCTCACGAGTCAATTAGCCGGGGCCGGCATCAAGGCGATGGCTTATCACGCCGGGCTTTCATCGGCGGAGCGAACTGCCACTCAGGATGCTTTCCTTGACGAAGCGTGCGATGTCGTTGTCGCGACGGTCGCGTTCGGCATGGGGATCGATCGAAGCAACGTCAGATTCGTACTGCATTCGGGCATGCCGAAGTCGCTAGAACACTACCAGCAGGAGACCGGTCGGGCCGGGCGCGACGGGCTGGAGGCCGAATGTGTGCTTTTGCATTCCGGTCAAGATTTCTTCACCTGGAAAGGACTGATGGAGCGGGCCGCACGTGAATCGCAGTCCGATCAAATGCACCTGGACGGCTCCCTGCAACATCTGAGCGAGATGTGGCGTTATTGCCGCAGCCCTGTATGTCGGCACAAAGCGCTTGTTAACTACTTCGGTCAGGAGTACGAACAAGAGTCTTGTGGTGCCTGCGATCATTGTCTTGGTGAGACGATTTCGTTAGCGGATGCAGACATGGTGGCGCAGAAAATCGTATCTTGCGTCGCTAGAATGAAAGGCAGTTATGGAATCAATCATCTTGTCTCTGTACTTCGTGGCGACAACAACGCTAGGGTGAAGGAGCGAGGGCACGACCAACTCAGCACTCACGGTCTCCTCAAAGATAGTGATGCTAACGATATTCGTGATTGGGTTTATCAACTGATCGGGCAAGGCGCGCTGTCGCAAGTCGAGATTGAGTCATCTTTCGGACGACCAATTCCTGTTGTGCGATTGAATCAAATCTCCATGCACGTAATGAAAGGCGAACGATCTATTCGTCTCTTGCAACCGGTCCGCGGCAAGAAGTCGACGAAGGGCGCTGCCGCGGCCTGCCTCAAGGGTGATGATGGTTGGCTAAATGTCGATCGCGATCTGTTCGAGGATTTGCGTTCACTTCGCAAGGAAATCGCCGACAGGATCGGTATGCCACCGTATATAGTGTTCCACGATGCCACGTTGCGAGAATTTGCCAGACTTCGCCCTTCCACGCTAGAAGCGATGCGGCAGATATCGGGCGTCGGCGATGCCAAACTCAGGAATTTCGGAGAGCAGTTTCGCGATCGAATTGCCGATTACCATGGCGGCCAGGCGCAAGCCACCTCGTAAATCGACGGGTACCGGTTCAAAGCAAGTGGGCCTGCTGTACGAAGAGCGTGGTGAACGCGGCGCCGAACATGGCTGCAAATGTAAGCACCATCTTTATTCCGAAGGTGTGGGAGCCGGTTGTGAACGACACTCCAGTCTTAAATATTGCATTCATCAAGGTTGCCAGAAGAATCGCAATTACAGCCAGATGCCCATCTACTTTTGCCGAGTGAAATAGGTCGGCGACCGTTACAGCGATAGCGTCGACATCCATGAGTCCGCCTATACAACTTGTCCAGATCAAGCTGTGCGTGCCGAAGACTACTGCCGCCGCTTTGGTGAAAAAGATAATTACTGCAAGAACAGCGCCGAATTTCAGCGCCGGTCCGAGAGAAAACGGGTTGCCCAAATCTATTGCTTTTGTTGCATCAAGGCGAAGGACTTGCTTAGGGACCCTGGTGAGACTGGCGACGATCAGACCGGCGACTCCCGCCATCGCCAGCGGCCATGCCGCCTGTACCGCGAGGTTGGGGCTGACCACCGATAGGAAAGCGAGTATTCGTGGGAATTGAATGGCATTGGCAAGCGATGCCGCTTGCCAGTAAGCATGCTCCAACTCGGGCTCGTCGTGGACGTCTTTAGCGAATGTCGATGTAGTCGCGGTTGTCGATGCTAGTCCGCCGAGAATTGCCGTGAGTTTTATACCAATAGACTGACCTAAGAACTTTTCGAAGAAGTATCCGACGAAGGAGACCGATGATACCAGAATCACGAACATCCAGATTCTCTGGAAATTGAAAGCTTCGAAAGGCCCCATGTCTCCGGCTGGGAGCAGAGGGTAGATGATGAATATCAGTGCGAGGAATCTCAATGTGTCGCTGAACTCAACCGCCGTGATCGTCTCGCGGAAGAATCTGCGCAGCTTGTCTTTGGATTCAAGGAAGAACGTGAGCACAATCGCCAGGCCGATCGCTGTAGTCTGTCCATGTTCGAAATCGTCGGAGGAGCCGGCGAATGCGAGGCAGAACACCGCGAGTAATGCGAGATCGGTGGTGAATCCTGCGCCTTCAGGAGTGCTGGCGCGAAATCTGAACGCGGTCAGGAATGTGACGAGAGCCAGAACTGTTGTTCCGGTCAGGTAGTTGTTTTCCAACATTCCGCAAAGAGAGCCGATAATCGCGAGGATGACGAACTCTCGAACGCCAATATGACCCGACGGCTTGACAGCCTCTCGCTGAGCCCCGACCAGGACGCCGATGAGCAGCGCTTCGATGACCGGTATCCAGTGTAGATGGGCGGCAGCTTGCACCTGAACTTTCCTTCGATTGTCGTGTGGTGCAGCGGCCGAAACTACCGTGCGACCATGTCCGGTATCATGGAGTGCGCAAGTTGATTTGCGCGTCTGCATCCTGTCAAGTTCTTATTCCACAGGCTCAGCATATGAATGCGATTGATTTGTGTTGGTGAATTTATCGGTCGTGCCGGTCCCGTTTTTTGGCCGCTTTTTGCAAAATCTGAAGTCGTTTTACATAAGTATCAGTCGCTTGGTCCGCGTCATCTTCGAGCATCAAACCGCGGGTGACTTCGTCCAGGTCCGCCGCTTTGGGCGAGACTTTGAATGGTTTGCCGACGACGGCATAAGCTCCATAGTTCTGCTGGCCGAACCAATTGCGAAAGTGGGAGAATCCCAGCCTTTGCACCGTTTTTTGAAACAGCGTCGAGCCTCGCGGGTTAGTCTTGTAGTGCATTCCCACGGGCACTATCCAGATCGGCTCCTTTCGCTTACGGGCTGCCAGCTTTGCAATCGCCATGGTGCCTGATTTGAAGTCGGTTCTCCGAACCTGCTCGTCGGGAGTGAGCTGTCCTTGCGGAAAGATAATCATGCAAACGTCGGGACCTCCATCGCAAAGCGCCCTGACGGCTGCTTTGAACGCTCTGGTCCGTCCTTCCTGGCTCTCTTCGTCGACAGCTATCGCGCCCGTAAGTGTCGCCATCCAGCCGCGCGCGCCTGCTACTTCAGTCGTGCGAATCAGGTAATACATAGACCTGACGCCGAGCATGGCAGAGATTATCGAACCGTCGCCAGCATCGATGTGAAATGGCGCGATTATTGTTGGTCCCGTCTCAGGCAACCGGCTGCGCCCATGGATGCGAATCGGTCCCACCTCAAGAAATCCGAGCAGAATGCAGAACGCTCTCATGAGCAATGCTGTCAATACAGAAGGCTGTGGAGGAACATACCCACCTTCCCGAACTAGTGCCACATGTGGTGCCCAGAACTGGATTTTAGCTATTATGAGTTGATAGAAGCCGACGAGAAAGAATGATACCAGTATGGAAAGTACAATTACTAACATTGGCTTTGTTTCTACCCATCATCTGTTAATGCTGGTTCAGACCCGCCAATCGCCACATAGACGCAGCGGTACAGTTTCGACAGACTTACATCCATGCGCTCGAGAGCGGCTGTGCCAACGTTGTTTTCAAGTTTCAATAAGCCGAGAAGAACATGTTCTGGAGTTACTTTTTCATGTCCCAGACTTTTGGCTTCTTGCCAGGCCATCTCTAGAATACTCTTAGAGCTGTCGGAAAAAGGACAGTTTATTGCTGTGAATCCCTGGCCACGCGCTACCAGGTCGTAGACTTCGCGGCGCGCCCGTTTCAAATTGATACCCAGTTTTCTAATTTCATCTGCAGCGATACTTTTCACACTGAGAATTCCAAGCAAAAGATGCTCAGTGTCAACACATGGGTGCCCGTGTCGGCGCGCCTCTTCCTGGCTAAACATGATAGCCTTAATGGTTTGTGTTGAGAATGAAGTATTATCCATCGCTTTGCAGTCTACATGTTGCCAGTTAAACGGTTCAATCCAGGTTTGCGATATCTTCAAGCAGTTTTTTCCTCAATAAATCCAGATTGCCTGCCTGTGTGAACATCCTGCTCAATGTGACTTTGTCACGCTCGCTCATTAACGCAAGTAGCAAATGAGAAGCCTCGACTTTATCGTGTCCAGCAATCTGAGCGAGTACATCTGCTTTTGCAATCATCCTTGCCGCAATAGGAGAAACAATCACTCTGCCATCTGCCACTGCTTTGGCTTCCTGTGTCAACGAT
>CAZISK010000071.1:0-15463 GCA_964541355.1 uncultured Candidatus Obscuribacterales bacterium | reverse complement strand
CTTGCCCTGGTCGGCAAATCCGGGCTCCAGAAAGTGGCCACAATCTCTTTGCAAAGAGCGCACTACCTCTTAGACAAATTGAACGAGATAAGTGGCGTGAAACAGGTCTTCGACCCGCCGTTCTTCAATGAGTTCTTGCTGCAACTGAATCAACCGGTCGAAACCGTAGCCGAAATCATGAAAGAGAAAGGCTTTCTTGCCGGTATCACCGTCAAACGTATGTATCCGGAGTTGGAGAACTGCTTGCTTGTAGCCGTGACCGAGATGAATTCGAAAGAAGAGCTTGACGCATATGTCGTGGCGCTCAAGGAAGCGCTCAGCGAAGCGGCGTCCGGTCATAAAACCAAACAAGACGCCAGTCTGAGAAAAAAAGAAGGTAGAGGCATGGTCTACGCAGGCAGACAAGAGTCCTGAATGAAGACTTCGGTTTCAGTTGCTTTGTATAATCGAAGTCAGAAAGCACAGGATTTTGAATGCAGCCGAATCAGGTAGAGCCGGAAAATGGATTGGAACAATTCAGAGTCAACGAGGAATTGAACTGGTCTAACCAACCAGTGAAGCGGTCTATGGAATTCGATCACAACCAGCTAGAGCGAAAAGGGAACTCAATGGATCCTACAAAGTCAACAGGAGTCCTTCTTGAAGGACAGGATCGAGTAACCACGGTGAAGAGCCTGCTTCGGGAAGGGGTTGAACTCATTGTCGTGACACTGTTCCTCCTTATCGTCATCAGACTCTGTATCGGTGAAGCACGCTATATCCCATCCGCTTCTATGGAGCCCACCTTGCAGATCAACGATCGTTTGATCGTTGAGAAAATCACTAAGAACCTCGGCCAACCCATCCAGCGCGGAGATATTCTCGTCTTTTACCCGCCACCGATTGAAATGGGCGGAATGGATCTGCGTAACGACCCATTATCACTGCTTGGGCGCTGGACTGGGCTGCCGTTCCTGCCTAATGATGCCGCCTTTATCAAGAGGGTGATCGGGCTGCCGGGCGACCATATCCGTATTCAGGCAGGGTCGGGAGTGCACGTCAACGGGCAGCGCATTGACGAATCCCTGTACATCAAAGAAGTTCCTAACTATGAGTTAAACGTACTTGGAGACATCGGCGGCAGCAATACGTTTGGCAAGTACATTCAGCCATATGACAAGCATCCTAATGACCCAATCATCGTGCCTGCCGGCCATTTGTTTATGATGGGAGACAACCGCAATAACAGCGAAGACAGCCATGTATGGGGCTTCCTGGACGAGAAGCGCGTGATCGGTCGAGCCTGGGTGCTTATCTGGCGCCGGCTCAATCCACCAACATACCCGGCGATTCTCAGCGAATAGACTAAAGTGGTTGACATTCTTTAATCAACCAAGAATACTTCCATCTGATGACTTTCCGGGATTCTGCTGGCTTTCAGGACGTCTTCCAGCTAGAAAAAATAGACTCTCTAATAAAGGAAATGTCTGGGTATATAAGATCGGTGTCTGATCAGAACATGGAGTTGAATGTCAATGGATAAGGCTTCGGCTGTGTCGAATCGGGGCAAATCCGGCTCCGACAAATCGGGCAAGCAAGACGATACAAAAAAAGCTGCCAAGTCCCAGGGTAAGGGTAGTAAAAAGACGACCCCGAAAGAGGGTAAATCGTCGAAAGCCGCCCAAGCCGCCCCAGCTCCAGATAAGAATCTCCAAAATTTTGAAGAAGAGCTCAATAGACGCGAAGTCTCGCTGATTGAGCGCGAAATCAAGACCATCCGTATGCAAGAAGAGCTCGATCGGCTGCGCCCCTTGTCGGGACTATATCGCGTTGTCAAAGCGATGGCGACCGAGCGCCGGCTCGACTCACTCCTGGACACTATAACCAGAGAGACGCAGACGATGCTCAAAGCTGATCGTTGCAGCGTCTTCGTAGTTGACAGCACCGTGGATGAGTTATGGACACAGGTAGCCCAGGGGCTCGAAGGCTTCCGCATGATTCGCATTCCTCTGGGCGGAACAAGCATCGTGGCTTGGTGTGCCCGTTCAGGAGACATCATCAATATTCCGGATGCATATCAAGACGATCGATTCGATCCTGATGTTGATAAACACACCGGTTACAGAACCAAAAGCGTTCTTTGCGTTCCGATGCTGAATCGATCGGGACAGGTCATCGGCGTCTTCCAGGTGCTCAATAAGAAAGACGGTCCATTCACCAGTGAAGATGAAGACTGGCTCGAAGGGTTAGCGGCGGTAGCATCGGGGTTGATCGAACAGGCCCAGGCCTATCAAGAGATCGAGCGCTTCGTAGATCAGACTCTCATGGTTCTTGCCCAGACGATTGATAAGCGAGATCCGCTCACGGCAGGACATTCGGTTCGCGTGACCAACTACAGCCTGCTGATCGGACAATCACTAATCATACCGGACGAAGATATAGATGTGCTGCGCTATTCGGCAATGATGCACGACTATGGCAAGATCGGCGTCCCTGAAGCAATTTTATGGAAGAACGGTAGATTGACTCCGGAAGAGTACGAGAAGGTGCAGGAGCATGCCCGCGTTACGTTCGATCTGCTCTCGCATCTGCCATTTACAAGGAGACTGTCAGCAGTACCGTTCGTAGCCTCGTGCCACCACGAGAAGCTCGATGGCACCGGCTATTACCGCGGACTCAAGGGTGAAGAGATCCCCTTCCTGGCACGTATAATCGCCGTCGCTGACGTGTTCGACGCCTTGACCTCCGTGCGTCACTATCGTAATCGCATGCCTATAGATAAGGTCTTCGAGATTCTCCAGCAGGGTCGCGACAACCACTTCGACCATCGTTGCGTCGACGCCTTCATGCGACTGCCATGCCACCAGGTACTCGGCATCATGGAGTCAGAGCGCGAGAAAAATGCCTCCGACGACATTGATCTCTTCGGCAACATCACCTGGGCTCGGCTCACCGAGCTCGTCGCCGGTGCCAAAGCCAAACGAGAAGAAGAAGGATTGATCCAGGTATTCGAGAAGATGTACAACTTCGGCTTACCTGAAGGCTATAAGGCGTTGGACTAAACAATAGGTCCGATGTCGACCTCACCAACCGCCTTCGATGTATATGGCGTTGCCTTCATTCAGCACCACTCGCCCGCTCTTTTCAATCTCGACCGGTAAGAGCCAGAAGTACTTCAGACCAGGCACGCGATGAGTGCCCAAAATCCACCACTTGCCGGGCTTGAGATTGCCGGCGAAATGCGTACCTATCGCATTGCTTTTTAGAGATATCTTTCTCATATTGACCGGGGCAAGACCGCGATGAACAGCGGCATCTTCCGACTCGGAACGAATGTCGAGATACTCTTGATTGGCTGCAGCAAATCTTTGCCCGCGCTCTCTTTCGAAAGCGTTGTATACCTTAGTCTGGGCTTTGACGAATGGAATCATACGATCCGCCCAACCGTAGTGCTCAAAAATAGAATGCGGCACAGAAATCCCACTACGCTCGATCGCCTTATGGAATGCATATTGCCAACGCCAGCCACCAGGCGGATACGGAACATCCGGCGAGGCACGGTTGAAATAACCGGTGGCAAGAATCATATTCTTGAGCGCCTTTTCTTTCTCGGGAAGCTGCTTGATGGGCTGCTTTCTGACGGGCGGCTTCATCGGCCACGGATATGCCACCACTTTCGTCAAAGCTTTTTTCATATGCGGAACGGCAACGGTGGCGACAATCGTCAACTCACCATCCTTCACAGGCTCAGCGCTGGAGCCGACTTCTTCAATATCATCTTCATAGACCGTGACCGTCTTCGGCGGCTTGGGCAGCACTTTCTTGTTGTCGATCACCTGTCCTTTCGAATCGAGCTTTACATAGTCGCCATCAGCCGAATTAGTGTCGATAACCTTCTCGTTGTTGCTGAATGAGCCGATGCCGGCCATTTTCCGCCCTTGTGCATAGGCAGGAGCCGAGACATTGACCATGAAGCTCGCCAGGATCAGGAGAGCAAGGTAAGTCCGCATTGATTTGAATTGAATCATCGCCATTTGTTTTTGATAGGAAACCTTATCTTATAGGTAGAAAAGACCGCTTTTAAAGAGGAACTGGCTCATAAGTAACCAACTCTTAGAAGCGACTTCTATCAATGACGAGACCGAAATCTTCAAGTTCTGCTGACAATTGCCGTTCGGCAACTTTTTATTGTTAGAAAACTCTAAGTTAGCGACTATAAACTCATACGAGCAGGCGAACTTTCAGTCGTGAATGCGATTGAATCTCGTAGAGTTGAAAGGCAGATGGTCCAAGAGGAACGCACAAGCGCACCAACACCAAGCCCGGCTTCTCGGCAATCTGCTCAGATCGCGCCTGGAGTCTGAGAGAACGTCATTGGAATCGAGAGCTCGCTTATCCGATGTCGTGGACGACTACCTGTACTGTCGGCTTCGCCTGCATTTTGGAGCGCAAAGTCTTCATAACAAGCTCACGCAAAGTCGTACGAAGCGCCCCCATCTCGAGCTCTCCTCGTGGAGGTTTTTCAGCGAACTTAGCGACGGTGTCTTTTATCAATTGAATGATCTGATCGGATATCTCGAACCACTCTCTGGATTTGATGAAGCCGGAGGCTCCAGCGCTTATGCTCGGGCCAGAGACGATGTCGCCTTTCTGGTTAACCGCCAGTGATACCGTCACTACACCTTCCATACTGAGAGCTCGCCTCTCCTGTACGGAGAATGTGGTGACGCGCTCACCTTGCTCCCGATTGTAGAGGACAGCTTGAGACTCGATCGTGCCGATGATCGAAGCGATACCGTTCTTCACCTCGAGGATATCGCCGTTATTGATTGGAAAAACATTGTCCGGATCGATTCCCCAATCGATCGCCAATTGCGCATGATGCATGACGTGCCGACCTTCGCCGATGGCTGGAACAAAGTATCGCGGACGCGTCATCGAAAGCATCAACTTCAGCTCTTCCCGACTGGCGTGCTTACTAACGTGTATGCTGTTCGAGCCGCCGTAAATGGTCCTGACGCCGAGCGAGAGGAGCTGATCGAGAACTTGCGCCCAGTGCCGCAACTTTCCAGGAACTATGTTGGCTGAATAAATTACGGTGTCACCCTCTTTCAGCTTGAAGTCGTCATTCTTCCCAGAGGCAAGCTCATGTAAAACGTTGAGCGGCTCTACTTCTATGCCACTGGCGAGAATCATGACCTTCTCACCCGGCAATTTGCCAAGGTCCTCCACGGTCATCTCGATCTGCCGATCGTAAACGAGATTTCCAGTGACAACGGCCGAGAGTGCCGTGCTGACCAGGGATTCGCCGGACAAAATAATTTTCCGCCCGGTGCTCTGCGCAACATCAAAAAGTATCTGCAAGCGATGCGTGTTGGTGCCAGGGAAAACGACGATCACACGACCGATCGCGTTTTCAACGTGTTTGATCAGCTCACCCTTCACCGAAATTTCCGACGGCGTATATCCTTTGTTCTCAACACCTGCAGAGTCGCTTATTAAGACAAGCACACCTTTGTCGCCGCTACCTGCCAGGCCGTTTATATCCAGAAAACGCTTGTCAACCGGGGTCTGGTCAAGCTTGAAGCTCGAAGTGTAGACAACCACACCCTCTGGAGTGCTGATGCGAAGCGCACAAGCATCGGCGATGGCATTGTTCACATACATCCATTCCACCTGAAACGGTCCGATTTGATAGACTTCGCGCGTCTTAATCGTGTCGAGAACCTTCGAAAGCTGTGTGACTTCAGCGGTCTCCGTCGGCGACGACAGACTAGATTGGCTGAGAAGTTGAGACACGAACCGCGGTGCCATTATTTTCGGAATCGACAGGTGACGCAAGAGATAATTGACAGCGCCACAATGCTCCTCATGACCATTGGTGAGCAGCAAAGCGAGAATGCGATCCTGATTTGCTTCCAGAAAATTCGTGTTGGGGAAAAGCAGGTCGACGCCAGGCAGATCTTCAGCCGGGTAAGCGGCCCCGGCATCAATCAAAAGAATCTCTCCACCGAAGGTGAGAATCCATAAAAGTTGACCGAGCTCGTTCTGCCCGCCGAGCGGAATGAGAGCCAGGCTGTCATACTGTATGTCCGCGGTACCAGTGGCGATATGGGCCATTTTGATTTACTTTTGAGCTATCAAACAATTGTATATGTGTATGCTGTGAGATCACGCAAATTTCGGTAAGCGTAAAATCACAATTATGTTAGATGAGGTCGTTGATGTATGAAAACCACCCTGCCGACAGCCGAAGATTTGTTGTACGGTTCGGACAGAGACGCCAAAGACCGCACCGCCATTGCTCAGCCTCGCGATGGTTCGGAGCGCACCGTGAGTTACCCGGAGTTTTACAAACTTGTCGCGGGTTGTGAGAAGTTTTTCCAAAAGCGTGGTCTTGAAAAGGGCTCCCGATTGATTATGCTAAGCCCCAATACCATCGAACTCGTGGCAGCGATCATTGCCGCATGGCGGCTCGAGCTTCTGGCTGTACCGGTCGATTTCCGCATGACCGGTCTCGAGGCATCGAATGTCAGTAATAGCTTGAATGCGGCATTAGTTTTAGTTTCGCCACTCTTTCCCGATTTGAATAAATTGAAAGACTCGCTGTCCGCGCCAGAGACGCTTGTTATGTTGGATCAGGTTGCCACCGAGGTGGATGGTGCAACAGCCTTGCCCTCGCGATCTTCGGTCAAGCTCGACTTTGACGCGCTCATGATCTTGACCTCGGGCACCACAGGAATCCCGAAGGGAGCAGTTCACGACCTCAGGTCTCTTATTGAAAACTTGAAAGAGCTCGGACAACTTGCCCAACTTGATGACGAAACCGTCGCTCTGCTACCGCTTCCAGTCAGCCACATTTTTGGGCTGGAAGTGGTGTGCGTATGCTTGCTGTTTGGTTCCACCGTCGTGTTTTGTGAGCTGGAGCCGAGTAAATTCATCGCCTCGATCAATAAGTATCGCCCCCAGATCCTCGCTGGAGTGCCAACCATGTACGGTGCGCTTCTCGGCGCTCCAGAGGGCGCGCTCAATCTCGACCGTGCACGGATTTTGCTGTCGGGTGGGGCACCGCTTCCGGTATCACTGGCTCAGGAGTTCGAAAGTAAGTTTCATAAACGAATAAATAATGGATATGGCTCGACCGAATCTAAGATCATCGCTCTAAACCTTGATGGACCAATCGAATCCATCGGAAAGCCGGTGCCTTCGGTAAAGGTCAAGATTATCAATAGCGAAGGCAAGTTGCTGCCTGAAGGTCAAGAAGGCGAGATCATAATAGATAGTCCAAACCTTATGAAAGGCTATCTCGGGCAGCCTGAGAAAACCGCTGAGGTTCTAACTTCTCAAGGTTATAAAACAGGCGACATTGGATATGTCAAAGACGGATATGTTTTCATCTCTGGTCGTGCAAAAGAGATGATCGTCGTTGCCGGCAATAAAGTCTTTCCTTCGGAAGTCGAAGAAGTACTCCTTCGCAATCCGCTTGTCCGCGAGGTTGCCGTGACCGGCCCGGAACATAAGAAGCTCGGTCAGATTGTCAAAGCAACTATTGTGATCGCAGATGATGCATTGAGCAAACAGCTTGCCGGACCAGACGAGTCGCGAAAGGCTGCCAGAGAGCAGATTCTCAAAGAGCTGAAGCAGTTCTGCCAGGAAAACCTCAAGCGAGAACTCAGACCCATGGAGTGGAATTTGCGGCCCAACGATCAGCCGCTTCCGAAAGGGCGCAGCGGCAAAGTCGATAAAAAGTTGCTCGAATAGCAACTCGCTCCCTCGATGGCGAAAGGTGGCGGCCCACGGCCACGTCTTCTAAAGAACTTTTTCTCCACCATTCATTCACCCGGTTCTCACAGCAGACCCGGGTTGCACCGTCCGTCGTGGCAGCTTTGCCGACGTGGATGAGTTCACCGAAGGTGCGGGCGCATTTGAAATGCACAAGCTCGACTTTTCGTTCAATCGTTCAATGCGGACGACAGGATTGTCTCGCCCCGACGAACCTGGAAAACGAAAACAGCATTAAAATCCGACCAGTTGTCAAGACGCACTGCTAAGCTGATTTTGATGTTTATTTTGTATCTTGAGGAGAAAGCAACTTTGCCGATAAAGAGAATAGACAACTTCGGTATTTGCAGAACCGAGTGTCTGGTTGAGGGAGGCTCGAATCAAGTGCTTCCGGTGATAGAAGGAAAGCCTGACCTTGGTGAACGATTTGAGATTTTGTCGTTTCTTGGTCGTGGATCGGTGGGCTTGGTATATAAGGTAAGAGACAGGCAAAGCGATGCAATCTTTGCTGTGAAAGTCCTGAGTCAAGACCTCTCAATCGACAGCGCTACTGTCAAAAGGTTTCGGAATGAGGTTCTACACACCTCAAAACTCAATCACCCGAGCATTGTGCCTGTGTACGGTTGTGAGGAGACCACCTCGGGTACACCGTATCTGGTGATGGATTATGCGCCGGGAGGGACGCTTGCTGACCTTCTAGCTAACAACGGCAGCTTGGATGAGAGTAGTGCTTTACCAATTTTCCAGGACATTGCAGATGCACTCGCTCATGCCCATGCGCTAGGAATTGTGCATCGAGATCTCAAGCCCAGCAATGTAATTGTCAACCATTCGACCAAAAGGATCACTGCACGAATTGTGGACTTTGGTTTAGCGAAGGCGAAACCGGCCATATCGGACTGTCGTGAGACGCAAGATTTGACGGAGACCGGCGAAGTGTTTGGTACTCCGGCATATATGAGTCCCGAGCAGTGCCTGGGTTTTAGGCACGATGAACGGTCCGACATCTATTCCTTTGGATGCCTCATGTACGAAGTCATCACTGGAAAGCCACCGTTTTCCGGTAATCCTATGCAAATAGTTATACAGCATCTCAATGAATATCCCGCCGGTTGGCACAAACACAGTTCGTGCAAGCTGTTGAATGGAATAGAGGCGATTGTCTTCAGATGTTTGGAGAAAGAGCCGGACGACCGCTACCAATCAGCTGAGCTGTTGTTGGCAGATCTCAGAAATATCGTCCAATCAGGAAGCAAGTCCATTAAACATGTGCGAATAAAGAAAACTGAGCCTATGACCAAAGGCGTAACGCCTATTCAGGCATTAATGCAGTTGTTTGAGTGTGCACTATTACTACTTTATTGGGTCGCCATCACATCTACGATTTCAGTCGCAGTACTACCGACAATCTTGGCACCACTGGCGGTGTTTCGCGTAATCAAGCATTTTAGAACTTACAAGCTTGCCGGCTCCAACTGGAAGCAGTGGCAATTTCTCTCCAAGTGCGTCTGGAGCCTTTTGTGTTTGAGCGGCATTCCTTTGTACGTGACCTGGATTGTCGGCGCCTCCGATGAACTTCCAACGGTGTTCTACTATCTCGTTGCCGGAGTCTTCATATTTCATCTTTCTAGCGTCATTGGAGCTTTCGCATCCAAACTGGCAGCCTTTTTCTGTACAACAACAAAGAAAGTATCTTTCCGTCGAGTGTGCGTGCAAAGCGCCCTCATCTTTGCGCCGCTTCTGTTACTTGCTTCTGGAACTCTTAAATACAGAATCAACCATCCCAGTTTAACGAACCTCCCAGATATTGTCCTTGCTCTTTCGTCAAGCCTGAATGCGGAGCATATAACAGGAATGTCAACCACCTTTTCCAGAGTAGCAATTTTGTTGAATGATAGATTTATTCCTGCCTACCAGCAACTGGCTGACAGATTGATCGAACAAAACAACCCGGCTGAAGCGATATCGGTTCTCGATGTGGCCCTGCATAAGGTACCGCAGTATCACATGCAAGACTCCACGGAACTTTTCTTCCTCCTCTCGCGAAGCTTTCATCCGGCATTGAACATCGTCGGTCAAGAGCGCAAGTCACTCCTCCAAACACGAGCTGTAGCTTGCCATTTGATTGGGCGACATGCAGAAGCCGTGTCGAACGTATCTGAAGCTCTATCATTGATAGGTTCTGAAGACCGCTCTGAACAAGAGCTTCTGCTCCTACGTGGCAGCATTTACTCAGCCATGGACGCGCGCACAAAAGCTTTAAATGACTTCAAGCGAGCGTCCAGGATTGAGATTAGCAATGAACTAAAAGTTTGTGCTCTATGGCGCGTAGGAGACAAACGCGGAGCGATTAAATCGTTGACGAAAGAAATAGACTCTGACGAGCGGGTCGCATATTCATCAAGTCCCTCCAGTTATGTAGAACGCGGATTGTTACTGCGGCTATCTGGAGATGTTTCTAAAGGCAATAAGGATTTGCGCCGAGCCATCGCTATTTTGAAATCGTGGGAACCTGTATTAAATCGGGATGGAACTCGCACAATTCTGAGCTCTCTACTCGAGCCACAATCGGGCAGTTACAAAATAATGTTTGGAGATATTCATCTGTTGAGAGCATACGCTCATACACTCCTGGGCGAAAGTAGTGAAGCGAAGAAGGCGATTAAGCAAGCGCAGGAAATTGGATGGACGAAGGCTGACCTTAGAAAGGTTAACATTGGGAGAGATCAGCAAGTGGATTTTTTTTCTAGCATTGGGAATTTTCGTCGGTTTTGCCAGTTCAGTGGCATCTCGATTGATGATAGATGGTAGGCATTTGATGTCTGAGGAGAGCCACGATGGCGGAAAATATACTTTTGAGAAATCGGGCAGAGCGATCAAAAGAGCCTGTCACCCCCAAGATCGACGATCGTTATGAAATTCTTGATTTAGTTGGTGAAGGTGGAATGGGACTTGTGTATAGGGCACAGGACGTTAAGACAGGAACTTACTTTGCAATTAAGGTATTGAAGCAGGACCTGCAAAATGATAAAGCAGCCATCAAGCGCTTTGAGCAGGAGATTGACGCAATAACCAAACTCCAGCACGACAAGATTGTTAGTGTATATGGTCATGGTAGAACTGCCGACGGGGCACCGTATCTGGTGATGGAGTATCTGGATGCAAAGAAACTTTCCGAGAGTTGCTTTGGTAAAGGCGGGTTGAAACCCACAGTAATCTTGAAAATCTTCATTGACTTATGCGAAGCACTAGAGCATGCGCACTCTAATGGCGTACTTCATCGGGATTTGAAGCCGAGCAACGTGCTGGTTGCTAACGCTCCAGATGGTGGTCTTAAAGTATGGTTAGTGGACTTCGGTCTAGCCAGGATGTTGAACTCTGGTCGCACAGAAGTCTATGAGTCGCAAAACTTATCTGCTACAACGGAACTGTTCGGTACTCCCGCCTACATGAGCCCTGAGCAATGTCTCGGATTCAAATTAGATGAAAGATCGGATATCTATTCTCTTGGCTGTTCGATGTATGAGATGGTGACAGGTCGACCTCCGTTTGGTGCAGCCAACGCCGTTCAGTTGGTCGTTAAGCATCTGAATGAGCAGCCGCCTGTACAGAGACGACTTAAGAGAAATGCAAGTGCGGACATTGAATTGATCATTTCAAAATGTCTAGAAAAACGAAAAGAAGATCGCTACCAATCGGTAAAGGAACTATTGAATGATCTCAAGGAACTCCAAAATGGTAAGGCTCCAGCTATCGAACGAATCGCCAAGGAACGAGAGCCAGTACATCCGTGGTGGCGAATCATCGGACTATTCATTGGCGTTTACTGGGTTGGATTCACATATTTGCCTCGGGCATTCTACGATTATATGCACATCGACGCTATCGACAATCGTTTAATTGCCACGTTGTTTTCAATTGGGATTCTAGTAATGTTGCTCCCAAATCTAGGTTGGTGGCTAAGTCGAGCCACGCGCCGGAGATTTACTGCGTCTCAGCAGTGGGAGCTACTGATCGGAGTGTTTTTTGTCCTTTTGTCCCTTAGTGCCATTGTCGCCAAGGTGCCACTAATCGAATCATGCGATCCATGGATCGTGCTGTTCGACAACATCTGGCCTGTGTCGATTGTACTTCATGCAGTGTGTGCGATTGGGTTACTTGCGACCTTGATTGGTGGCTATTTTTTGAGCAGCAATAAGCCCGAACGGCTGACCAACATCTTGAAGAAGTTCGGACTCATAGTGGCACCGATGGTAGCGCTGTACCTTGGTCACATTCCGGAACAATTGGCTTCTAGTGGTGAGTTCCAGGCTCATTCCGCGATTTGGCCGAGTACCGAATCCGACCGCAAGTCGTCTAAGGGCGTGACCCTACTGAATGCGGCCCATATGCTGGACAACAACAATTTGCGTGCAAACATTTACCTTGGCTCCATCTCTCTGTCGGAGAGGAAATATGAATCGGCCTTGACTTATTTCGACAAAGCCATCGCCGTGATCAACGATCCTTTTCCTGGCTTGTTCGCACGTCGGGCAATTGCTCGTCACGGTCTCGGTCAACTGAAGCAGGCGCTCGTCGATGCCGATAAAGCAATCGCTCTAGAGAATGAAAATGAGAAGTCCATTTTCAAAGGACCGTCTCATAGAACCATGTTTAGTTTTGGTGACCTAGATTTGGCGGACTTATACAAAATACGAGCGGACCTTTACCTTGACAATAGACGAACGGTAGACGCCATCCGAGATTACTCCAAATCGATCTCGATTTTAGGTGATTACGGCTCTTTGCATGTGCCAGGTTCGCCACATGAGGGGAGGTGTATAGCCTATTGGAAGCTCGGAAAGCGAAAACAGGCAATCAAAGATCTAACGACAAAGATTGGCGAAGACAATTCTGCTGACCTTCTCCTTCAACGAGCCCACCTGTATGAGCTGATCGGTGACAAACTACATGCCAGAAAGGACATACAGAAAGCAGCGATTGCATTGAAGGAAGACGATTCATGCTTCCCGATACCCCATACTGAGGACGAACTGAACGATGGTCATGAGTATTTGATTCGTGCATACACCTATAGTAAGCTCGGAGAGAGGGGCAAGGCTTCAAAATTTCTTGTTGAATCGGAAAAAGGATTTGGCTTAGGCAAACAAGACCTCCTACCTACCTTTTGTAGAAGGTTGGGAACCAAGCTAAGATGGGGACTTTGACGATCCGATCGTGTCCGTCCGAAGAAACAAGTGGTGGCATCAGTTGCTCATTGCAACCGATTAAAGTACGGCGGTTTCGCGGTAAGCACCCCAGACTTCTCGCATTGCGTCGCAGATTTCGCCGAGTGTGGCATAGGACTCCACGCAATCGAGCAGGATCGGGAAGGTGTTCTTGCCTTCTTTACCAGCCACCTTCAAAGCTGCCAGAGTGTTAGCCACCTTTTCGACATCGCGGCGCTCTTTCAACGCTTTGATGCGATTGGTCTGACGCTCTTGATACTCGGGACCGATTTTGAGAATTTCAATCTGAGATCCAGGAGCTTCTTCTTTAAAGGACGTCAGTCCTATGAAGTGGCGATCGCCGGACATCATCTTCTGTTCGAAGCGATAGGCGGCATCAGCGATTTCCTTCATGAAGTAACCCTTCTCGATACCGGCGATGACACCACCGATCTCTTCGATCTGTTTGAAGTATTCGTTGGCTTGACGCTCCAATTCATCGGTCAGCCACTCGACATAATAGGAGCCTGCAAGCGGATCAGCGACGTTGGCAACGCCGGTTTCATGAGCGATGATCTGCTGCGTTCTCAATGCTATGTGTGCGGCCTTTTGCGTCGGGAGTCCAAGCACTTCATCCATCGAATTAGTGTGAAGCGATTGGGTTCCACCAAGTACACCGGCGAGCGCTTCAATAGCGGTTCTTACAATATTGTTCTCCGGTTGCGGCGCGGTCAGACTGCAACCTGCAGTTTGCGTGTGGAATCGCAGTTTGAGGGAACGCTCATTCTTGGCGCCGTAATGATCGCGCATCCGTTTCGCCCAGATACGGCGAGCAGCGCGATATTTGGCGATCTCCTCAAAGAAATCGATGTGAGCATTAAAGAAGAATGACAGTCGCGGCACGAAATCATCAATCTCTAGACCCGCCTCGATACCTGCGTCAACGTAAGCGAAACCGTCAGCTAGCGTGAACGCCAGCTCTTGCGCGGCAGTCGCTCCGGCTTCCCGGATGTGATATCCACTTATGGAGATAGTGTTCCAGCGAGGGACCTCTTTCGTGCAGAAGACCATCATGTCTTGAATAAGCTTAAGCGCTGGTCTTGGTGGAATGAGATAGGTTTTTTGCGCGATGTATTCCTTAAATATGTCGTTTTGCAACGTGCCATCCAGCTTTTTCCAGTCGAAGCCACGCTTACGAGCGTTAGCCAGGAACATGCAATAGATGATGGGAGCCGGACCGTTGATTGTCATCGAAGTGGAGACTTTGTCGAGCGGCAAGTCTTTATATAGAATCTCGACGTCCTCGAGGGAGTCGATAGCAACGCCGCAAACTCCCACCTCTCCGTCCGCTTTGGGGTGATCGGAGTCATAGCCCATCAAAGTGGGCAGGTCGAACGCGGTCGACAGACCTGTCTGTCCCTGGGAAAGCAGGTATTTGAAGCGCGCGTTGGTCTCTTCCGGTCCGCCGAAACCGGCAAATTGACGCATAGTCCAGAGCTTGCCACGATACATCGTGTCGTGGATGCCGCGGGTGTAGGGGAAGGTACCCGGGTCGGCGAGCTGCTTATCGTAGTCGAGATGCTTCACATCTTCTGGCGTGTAGACCGGCTTCAGGGGGATTCCCGAGAGTGTCTCGTGTTCTTTCTCGGCTTTTGGTTTCTTAGGCTTGGATAGCTCCTTGACCATTTCAAACTCCCCTTCTATTGCTAGTTTTTCAAAATACGTGGATCGGCGCGCCAGATCTCAGATATGATCTTCCTCCACTTTGGAAGACTAATATCATCTTACTGAGATTCTTTCACAATCGAGGAGCTTTTGTCATGACTTCAACCACAGGTACGCACAATGCCGCTCAAATGATTAAGGATATTCTGAGCAGCAAAAAAGCCATTCCGGTGAAAGCTCCGAGAGGCGAAGAGCTCAATACCAAAGGTTGGATCCAGGAAGCAGCCCTGCGTATGCTGCTGAATAACCTCGATCCGGAGGTAGCGGAACGCCCTCAAGATCTAGTGGTTTATGGAGGCTCCGGTAAGGCAGCTCGGGATTGGGACTCGTTGAAGGCAATCATTAATTCCCTTGTTAACCTGGAGAATGATGAGACTCTTCTAGTCCAATCCGGCAAACCGGTTGGAATTTTCAAAACCCACGAGGACGCGCCTCGAGTTCTCATCGCCAATTCGAATCTGGTAGGAAAGTGGGCGACATGGGACCACTTCCGAGAGCTGGAAAAGAAAGGGCTGATCATGTTCGGTCAGATGACAGCCGGGAGCTGGATTTATATTGGTACGCAAGGCATTTTGCAAGGCACTTATGAAACTTTCGCATCATTAGCAAAAAAACATTTTGGTGGCACTCTCAAAGGTCGAATCGTTTTGACCGCAGGGCTTGGTGGCATGGGTGGTGCCCAACCGCTGGCGGTGACAATGAACGAGGGTGTGGCAGTCTGCGTCGAAGTCGATCCTGAAAGGATTAGAAGAAGGTTGGAAACCAAGTAT
>CAZISK010000070.1:0-15514 GCA_964541355.1 uncultured Candidatus Obscuribacterales bacterium | reverse complement strand
GGCAAATCGATAGATGACAACAACAACAACAACAACAACAACAACAACAACAACAACCGCACCCGTTCCGAGAACAACTGCACCTCTATTTTCATAACAGTGGTCAGTATGCTCACTTCGGCCGCCACCATATTCAGTGCCATTCAGGGGTTTGGGGCGAATATACAGCTGCCGACTTCGACAGCCCCGGTCAATTCGGCGCCAAACTATATGCAAGTCTCGACAGTTCCGCAACGTCAATCACCGAAAAACTCCGATGATTCCGGCGCTCTTGATCTGTATACAAGTCGTGGACAATTTGCAACCCACTGTCCCCTGAAGCACACGAAGGTTGATGCGACTATATATGGCTCAAATGCTCGAGTCTCTGTCAAACAGGTGTTTAGAAACAACTCAAGAGAAAAGTTGGAAGCCAAATATCGCTTTCCGCTGTCCGAAAATAGCGCCGTGGACAGTATGGTCATGAAAGTCGGCGATCGAGTAATTCAAGGAGACATCAAGCGCAGAGAAGAGGCAAAACAAATATATAATTCAGCCAAACAAGCAGGCTACGCGGTGGCGCTTCTCGATCAGGAAAGAACCAACATATTCACGCAGTCGATCGCCAACTTGGAACCAGGCAAAGAGATCGAGATCACAATCAATTACACTGAGACTCTGGCCTTTCGCAATGGGAATTTTCAGTTTGTTTTTCCCACCGTAGTCGGACCACGGTACCATCCCTTCGGTTATGAGTATTTAGAAGAATCCGCATACACGATCAAAGAAAGTGTGTTCAAACTTGCTAATTTCAATAACCCCTCCGATGTGAAAGTTGCTTCTCAGGAGCGCAGACCTGGACACGATCTGGAGATCAATGTCGCAATCAATGCCGGCATTCCTATTCAAAAGTTGACCTCGCGCCTTCATAAGATCAATGTCCAGCAGCGAAGCGATCAGACAGCGCATGTCGCTCTCCAAAGTCTAGCCACCATCCCCAATCGTGACTTCATACTCGATATCGCAGTCGCAGGCGAGAAGCTGCAAACAGGATATGTCGCCGGCAAGACTGAAAACAACGGCTTTTTTTCCTTGATGGTGATTCCACCAAACAAAATTGTAGAGAAAGATGTGGCACCGCGAGAGCTTATTTTTGTGGTCGATTGCTCAGGATCACAGGCTGGACGACCGATTCAAAAGTCTCGCGAAACACTCAACTACGTAATGGATCACGTCAACGCCAACGATACCTTTCAAATCATCACGTTCAACGACGGGATCAAGAACTTGTTTGACAAGCCTGAGAAGCTTACTCTGTCTCGCAAAATTCAAGCAAAATGCTTCGTCAACGACATCAGAGCGCTAGGCGGTACAATCATGGAACCGGCGGTGGAAGCGGCATGCGAATCTCCAGCCGAGGAAAACCGGCTCAGAATCGTATCCTTCATGACGGACGGATATGTATCAGACGACTACAGCGTGATTAGTCTGGTGAAATCTCTTCGAGGCAACTCCCGCTGGTTCCCCTTTGGCGTAGGCGACAGCGTCAACCGTACTTTGATAGAAAACATCGCAAAAGAAGGCGGTGGTGAAAGCGACTTCGTCCTGCTGGATGACTCGGCCGAAGCGGTTGGAAAAAAATTCTATGATCGTATATCCGCACCCGTCTTGACCGACGTACGTATTTCCGCTACCGGCATCGAGCTGTTGGACATCTATCCTCGCAATGTCAGCGATGTCTGGTCGGAAAAACCGCTATTTTTCAATGCCAGATATACAAAGCCGGGGCGCGGCTCGATTCGCATCGACGGCTTTTATCAAGGGCAGCCGTACCACAAATCGATTCCGGTCGTCTTACCGAATACGACATTGTCCGATGGTCAGCTTGGTCAGGTCTGGGCCCGAGCCAAGATCGACGATCTCATGTCTCAGGATTGGGAAGGCGTTAACAGCGGAGTAATGGTAGATTCGATCAAAGAACAGATTGTGACGACGGCATTGAACTATCATCTGCTCAGTCAGTTCACCTCATTCGTAGCGGTCGACCAGTCGCGGAAAACAACCACTGCAACCCTTGCAACCGTCGATGTTCCCGTATCCATGCCTGAAGGTTTATCCCAGAATGCAAATGCAAACAGCGCTCAAGCAGTGTCACCTACGATATCACAAGGATCGTCTTTTTCTGCTGCAATCGGCAATTCGCTGACCTCTTCAGACGCAAACGAACGAGTACTCAAATCAGCCTTTTCACCGATATTTTCAAGTGTCACCAACCAGCTCAACTGCCTGAGCTGCGCGGCATCCTACGCCGGCCAGGCGGCTTACCAACCGGCCTACCAACCCGCAAAAACAGAGATCAGGATCAATCCGCTCGCTCTCCTTCTATCTCCGTGGGCATGTGTTGCCGCACCGTTCAGAGCGCTGTTGATTGTGTTTATTACATTCCTGGCGCTAGCGAAAGCAAGAGAGCTACGTAACTGGGCACGGTCAAATCAACCACTTCCACTGGGCTCGATTGTGCAATTGTACGCGTTGTTTTCGACTGCCGCGCTAATTGCATTCATTCATCTCAACATCCTCAATTTCAAAGGATGACGGCGCTACATAAAACTGAAAGCAGGTCTATTGAAGGTGCACACAAAATGTGCACCTTCCTTTTAAAGTCGCATGAAACGTGGCAAAATAGAATCACCGTTGAATTCGTTCGGGATGAAATACGACGATAAGATCGAAGAAATAATTCAAAGGCCGGATGAGCGCCTCATCCCTTTTCGTGATTCGTATCTCGCCGAAGCTGCACGAGGTGAGGCGGTCGACAAGGAAGCTGTTGAAAAAGCAATTGGCGACATATATCGGGCGAACCACAGAGGAGTCCCTTTAGTTATCTGGTGCGAAAGCCCCTGGCAGGGAATAGCAGCGGCCGGTCTCTCCTCCATACTCGTGCACGGCGATGGCGAATGGCGCACCAGAGTCCTGCAAACGTTGAGCAATCCTCTCTGGCAGCGCTGCGCCGCCAATCTGGTCAACCACTTGAGCCGCCATCCAAGAAGGCTCTCGCCCGATCTGTGGGGTAAGCCCTGGACGTTCAGAGGCGGGGATCGCAATATGCTGTTCAGAGATCTTATGACGCGGTTGGATGACCACCTGAGAGACTCTATCACTCCGAAGCAATACACCGAGCTGCGCGCCCTGCTCTACGCCGGACCGATCCCAGAACAAAATGCTGTGCTTGCCCGAACTCGCGGCCGTCGGCCGGAGTTCACGCCCGATGTACAACTCACGCAATACCTCATGACGCTCTCGTCCTTCTCAAGAGGGCAGCTTGGAATCCCGAGCACGAACACCTTTGCTACCGGAGAGCGACACAGGTCGGCAAGCCTTACGGAGGAAGACCAATCCATGGAGGCCGGACTGCTCGGTCAGTTGCCGGAGTCGATGGCGTTCGAGCTGCTCCAGAAGCGCAACTATTCAAGAAGGGACACCTCACCAGAAGAATGTTTTTCAACGCTCAGTCTGTCACTCTCAGTCTTCTTCAGTGGCGCATTGAACGCGCTTTCCTGGTCTGCACCCCAGCAATTCTGGCTTCCTTTATACGCGTTTCCAACGGAGTTTCTCGATCCTGACTTCTACGGCTCGACTCTCTCATCAATTCCCAACGGTTGGCGAATGCTCTATCGGTACAAAGTGCCCTTCATGCTGTTTGAAACAAGCTGCATACTGATCGAAAAACCGCTTCTCGAGAAAACCGACGAACGCGGGCGACTGCACTGCGAAGATTCGTGTGCCATCAAGTATTCCGACGGATTTCAATTGTACTCATGGCACGGCGTGACTGTTCCCGAATGGATCATCATCGACAAGGAATCGATAACGCTTCGACTTATCGAGATGGAACAAAATGCCGAGGTACGTCGAGTTTTGATCGAGCGGTTCGGCGAGGGTCGATTCATCGATGAATCCGGGGCAGCCATCGTCCATGAGGACGAGTGCGGCATCCTCTACAAGAAAGATATGTCTGACGAAGTGTTGACCATGGTGCGTGTCGTCAACTCGACTGCAGAGCCCGACGGCAGCCGGCGTCACTATTTCATTCGGGTTCCCGACGAAGTGCAGACCGCCAGAGAGGCGATCGCCTGGACCTTCGGGATGAATGAAGGTGAATACAACCCGAGCGTCGAGACTTAGTCGGCAGCAACAACTTTGACCGAATGTGCCATGGAACGCGCGTGCACTTTGTTGGTGTACATAGCTTCCATACTTACCGGGTTGATGTTGAAGGTCCCGGGCATCTCCATCCGGATGAAAGCGCGAAACTCCGATTTACCAGACGGTAGCGAGGTGCAGAAAAAAGCAATCCGATCGTCGAGAATATCTTGATGAGTCCACCAATACCAGTGATCGCTCGTCGATGTAGAGGGCTCGTCCGCCACCAAATTTGGTGGCTCATCAATAACTTCACCACCGCTGGGCAGAGCAGCCTCCACCATCACGTACGGAATGGAGAACGGGGCATCGACGTTGATTTTCATCATGATCAAATCGCCTTCCTTTACCGTTGAATTGATAGACAAGGGCTTCAGCTCAAATAAATCATTCGCGCCTTGATTCGCCTGCTTCTTCTCGACCACGTGGTAGAGCTCCCGCTTAACATGAAGATCCGACGGCATCGACTTGATGATCGGCTGGTCGCCGACCTTCAAAGGACGATCGTAGGATAACATGGTGGTGTAGTAGAGTCGACCAGGACCGTCTTTTGTCACCAATATTGATGACGGCGTCGGGCGCAACGGCACCGTCACCACCTTTTCTCCGCGCTCGAAGGTCTTGGTGAACGAGAGCTCGCGCAAAAGCTTGTTGAACGCTTGCACGCGCGCTTTGAAATCAGTTGTTCGATTCGCATGATCGGCAAGTTCTTTTTCAAGCAACGCCAGGAAGACACAACTTGTTGTCTTGGTATTGCTCCAGCCGTTCTCGTCGCGTTGCATGATTAACCAACGCGCTATCTGATCGAGGAGCTCTTTGTTGTCAGGCTCGGCTTTTACTGTCGCTCGCAATGCCAGAGCGGTTGTTTCAATACCGGTAAATCGGTAGGAATAATCGAACTCATTTTCATCCACTCCGAGCTTGTCGAGCAACTCTCTTGTGTGATCCCAATTGGTGTATTCGAGCGATTGATTCTGGAGCTGTTTGAGTCTGGCATACGTGTTCTTGGCCGCATCCTCGTCCTTCACGTTCTTGAACGCCATCGTCAGATAGGCGAGCGACTCAGGCGACATCTTCTTGATGTTAATGAGCTGCCATGTTCGCGTCAGTGGGTCAAGCTCCCGCTTGAAGAGACTCATCACATAAATCGCTTTAGCATGGTCCTCGCCACGGTAACGATCCCACGGATCCGCTGACAAAGTCGTAATCGACGAAGAAAGATAATTGATTCCCTGTTCGATAACGCTGTCATCTATCGGCACTCCAGCCTGTTTGAGCAGGTAGAAGCCCTCCAGCACGTGCGCGGTCATGTACGAGTCGCTGGAGTCGTCAGCCCACCAACCCCATCCGCCGTCACCATGCTGATATTCGAGCAGCTTCGGAATCGCCATGCGATTAGCTTTTTCCAGCTTGACCCTGGTTGATTCATCCAGCGGAACACCAAGATTCTTACTCAAACGCATCGCGATAACGGTAGGAATCATGCGGCTGAGCGTCTGCTCCGTGCATCCATACGGATACTCGATAAGCTTTTCGAAATTGCCGAGCACAGGTCCAATAGACGATGCCGAAGTCGAGAGCTGGAAGCTCCCCGTTTCCAACTTTGCGTCAGGCGGCAGCATGACCGGGAAATTTTTCTCTTCACGGACATCTTGAATCATGCCGTTCTTGGAGAGAAATACACGATAACCGAACGTACGAACCGGGACTTTGCGCTGCTCCGCATCGGAGAGGGTACTTCCCAGCGCTTTAAGAGTTATGGTGCTCTCACCGGGTGCCACCACTTTCACCCGCCATGACTGGCGCTTGACGCCGTCCTTTGGCACGTTGAGCATGCATGTAGCGGAATCGAGCAGCTTGATGTTGGGAGAAACCGACAGGCTCAAGGCGACAGACTGCTCTTTTGGTGATAGATTGTGAACGATGCCCGAGATCACCGTCTCATCGAACTCCGTGTACGATCGGGGCAGGGCCAGACGGGCCATGAAGTCCTGAGTCGAAACAACCGTGTTCTGACCGGCACCGATGACATTGCCCTGCGTAATACCACTAACGGTGGCACGCCAGGTAGTCAGATCGTCAGGCAACTTGACGCTGAACGAGGCGGTTCCATCCGGCCCCGTGACCAGAGAGGGATACCAGGCGGCAGCATCCAGGAAGTTGCTCCGCACCCTGGGTGCCGGCGCTCGCGCATTGGTTGACGGCTGTGCGCTCTGAGCCTGCTCTGCTGTGGGACTAGACGCGATACTGTTCGCGGGTGATGGTGCGGCACACTTGGCCTCGAGATCTTTCTTTCTCATCTCCGTCTCCTGGCAGCACATAACAGTGCCAGGAAAGAAGACGAGCAAGGGTAAATGCAGGACGTACAACCCCTGTCCGTCGAATATCGGGCGTGGCAGTCTAGCCTTCAGGTCCAGAAGCTCGGTAAATGTCGTTCTGGTCAGGACCTCATTTTCGATCTTTCGATAAATGGCATGGAAGATGTCGCCGAAGCGAGGCGGATTGAAGCCCGCCCTCATCGATTGCCAGAGCACGTAAATGCCTTCGTCGACAACGGACGCATTGAGCTGCATTCCGGGAATGGCGCGGCCATCGCGACTCTTCGCGGTGACCTTGTATCTGGCCGTTTCGCCGGGATGGTACGAAGCTTTGTCAGTCGCCACCGAGATATCGGCAAAATTAACTTCCGGAGCCACTTTCAGGAGTCCCTGCGTAAAAAACGTCTTATGTCTTTTATCGACGATTGTCGCACCGATATAAGCGTTAGGCGCATGGCTGGCATCGACAGGGAAGTCGACCATAGCCACCGGTCCATGCATTGTCAGCTGTTTAGATGCTCTCACGGCACTGCCTTCAACGGTGGCGAGCAAATACACTTCATCCCCGGCTTTGACGAACGGAGCCTTTACGATGGCCTTCACCGTATCGCCCGGTTTGTATGCTACTTTGTCGAATTCTATTTGAAAGCGCTCCTGCTCTTCGTTATCGCGGAAGTAATAGCTGTTCCTCTCTCCGAACAACCATATCGATGTGACATCACCGACGACTCTATTCTTGTCGTCCGTGGATTCAGCAGATATGACGTAGCTGTCCGAAGGCAGATTCTTATCCGTAGGAATTGCAACGACCGCACAGCCCTTCGCATCGGTTACAGCGGTGTAGCTGGAGATCTTTATCTCCTTGTACGAGCCGGGCGACTTTTCGATTGGTTCCCAACGGGACAACCTCAACGTCACATTTTTTCCAGGCACCGGCTTCTTGTCATAAGTCAGAGTCTTCACATCCACGCTCAGAGGTTGACCGATGCGTTCCGCACCGCTTTTGGTGTCGACCAGCAACGTATAGCTTCCTCTGGTCACAGGCACGGAACCATAAGATGAATAGGTCTTGCGACTGAGATCGGTGATATCAACCGAGAGATTCAAGCTATCGTCGAGATAGCAATAAGACCATGGTGCGTTTGCAATCGGTTTTGTAACCGGGACATTGAACTCGACAAAGGCCTGGCCCAGACTATCCGTGGTCACATCACCGCCTTCGAGAAACGGCTCACCCGCACCATAGCGGTAGCGGTAATAACCTTCACTTTCCTCCCAGGAGTTGAAAAATTCACCACATTCGGTGCTAGTCTTCATCCGGGTCTTCGATTCGAGATCGGCCTCGGAGTTGACACTGTAGCTAACTTTCGCATTCTTGACGGGAGCGCCGAACAGGTAATTGGCTTGAATCTTGAATCGGACTTTCTCGCCCTGCGCATATCGCACTCGCTCCGGAATGACATCGACTTTGAAATCCGGTTTGCGATACTGATCGAAGGTGAAGGTGAACTCTTCCGTGCGCGAGTCCGGATAGGTTATCTGAACGCGGTAGTCCCCCGTCGATGCGCACTGGGACGGCGAGAGCGATCCGGTGAACGATCCGAAAGGATCAGTTCTCAACTCCTTCGTCTCAATTGTACTGTTCCTTGGATCGAAAATCTCGAGCTTCAGCTGCGCTCCGGCACCCGGATTCTCAATTCCCATCTCTCCGGTGGTCCTTACGTTACCCTTGAAATTGACCGCTTGCCCGAGGCGATAGACCGGTCTATCGGTAACGAAATTAGTGCGGAACTTCTCCTGGTAGTAGTTGTGGTTCTCGAACCGCTGATTGAAGTCGGCAAATTCCGAAGTTTGCGCTCCGTAAGAGAATTCTTCAAAGTTGCCGAAATAAGCCACATGAGGCCCCGATTTAGCATCAATGATCGCATCGTCCCAGCTCTTCTGATCTACCGATGGAGGTCGATTGACGACGGCTAATCCTGACTCATCCGTTTTAACTACAGCGCCGACAGCCCGTGGTACGCTTTCATCGACCAACACAGTTACATCGGCTCCAGACCATGGTTTTCGCGTGCGGAGATCGAGAGCGCCTATGATCACCTTGTTAGCATCGTGTTTGATCACGGCACCAAGATTGGTGACAAAGAAATGAGAAAATCCTATGTCTTCCCCCTTAGCCCGGAATCCTCTTGGTCCAAAGGCACTGATATACTCACCCGGGGGAAGCGGCTCCTTAAGCTGCACCAGGGCACCTGCAGAACTCAAATCCTCAGCCAGCGTCTTGCCGGAACATGTATAGACTGGTCGAATTCCAGAAAACTGTTGATTACGATCGAAGATGTCCGCGAACTGAAATTTGCGGCATGGATAGCCCCTGGTCGACGCATCGCCTAATCTATATACATCGTCGGCATTGAAAAACTTACACTCGTAGTCAGAAAATTTTTGCGCGACGAAGTAGAAGCTGGGCTTCTCTTCCGTTGTATACACCCGACGATAGTCTTGCACCTCTACCGTGGAAGAAAAGAGAGGGCCGAACAAGGGATGCCCCAGGGCGCGAATAGCCGGAAAGCTCATCAATAGCGCACAGACAAACATAACGACGTAGAGACGAAAGAACAGCGTAAGTGGTTTTCTAACCTTGATCCAGAGCCGTTTTCGTAAACCTGGAGGCTTCTGGTCGTCGGTCTTGGGCTGGTTGTCCTTGCCTGAATTGCTCGGATCAGTCATGTTCCACCTGAAGAATTGTTCGCCGGGACAAGGTTACCAGGAATCCAAGAAATGCTACGTCGATCATGCCCCAATCGCTCCATCTATAGGACAGCGTGACCTGGGATTTTTCGCGCTTTCTCTTGGTTGATCTTGCCCAAATGGCTTTTCTACGGCTCGGGAGATTATCAGGCAAGACTAACTTCGACCACGCGATTCACCTTCCTATCGTCAAACGGACCTGCTTATAGCGACATAGGGAAATCCCTGAAATTGATGGGCTACAGTGGAAGCGCGTTGTAAACTTTCGTCTCAGGTTTTTCCTCCTTGTTTTGGAAAGGCAATACCATGCTGGAATGTGACCGCCCAATCTACCACCTTGCATCTGCGTTATAGTCTGAAACGCTGCGTGTATAGGCCGCCATCCCTGCGGTAGACTTTATCTTCGCAATGCATTTTCGCAGCACCATTTTTCGCGTCAGGAATGGAATATGGTCACGGTAGTTAGAAGAGAACAAAAGATACTTAGAATCCTTCGTATTCGGGTGGTCGACAAGCCGGGTTATCTCGGCAAAATTGCAACCAGAATCGGCGATCTGGAAGGCAATATTGGCGATGTCTCGATTGTCGGACAGGGTCCGGATCATCTGAATAGAGAGATCAGTTTGCAACTGAAGGATGAAGCTCACTTGCAACGGCTGATCGAAGGGCTTTCTTCGCTCGAAGGTGTAACGGTCGAGACGGTGATAGATCCCGTCGAGCACGCGCATCGCGGTGGCAAAATCGGCATGAAGAGCCATGCACCGCTAGACAGCATTACGGAAATGCGAAAGATTTATACTCCCGGAGTAGCTCAGATCTGCAAACTCATTCACAAGGATGTATCCCAGAGCCGCACCTTCACCAGCATCGGCAATACGGTAGCGGTCGTCACCAACGGTACGGCGATACTCGGTCTGGGCAACATCGGCCCGGTTGCGGGCATGCCGGTCATGGAAGGAAAAGCCGTCCTATATGAACAGCTTGTCGGCATTAGCGCCGTTCCGATTTTGATCGACTCGCGGAGCATCGACGAAGTAGTTAGCACCGTCAAAGGAATTGCCCCTACATTTGGTGCCATCCACCTTGAAGATATAGCAGCGCCTGAATGTTTCGACATCGAGAAACGGCTTGAAGAAGAGCTTTCAATCCCGGTTTTGCATGACGATCAACATGCGACGGCGGCGGTCGTGCTGGGAGCGCTGATCACTGTCAGTCAAAGAAGTGGCTTTCAATTGCAAAATTGCCGAGTCGGTATCCTTGGGTTGGGAGCCGCCGGCGCCGGGATCGCCCAGCTGTTGCAGTCGTTCGGAGTGAAAGAGATATTGGGAGCAGACCTGCGCGACGACGCGATGGACAGACTCAAACAGCAGGGCGGCACCCCTGCCGATCTAAATTTAGTTATGAACAAAGCGGACATCGTTATCGCCACGACGGGAGTTCCTGGTCTGATCAAGCCTGAGATGGTGCGTAAGGGACAGGTGATTCTTGCGATCTCGAACCCAGATCCGGAAATCGATCCGGAGCTTGCCATCGCCAGCGGTGCTAAATTTGCTGCCGATGGAAGGACGATTAATAACGCGCTGGCCTTCCCTGGACTATTCCGAGGCGCCCTGATGGCTGAAGCGAAGTGCTTTACATCAAAAATGAAAATTGCAGCAGCCAATGCAATCGCCGGTCAGACGAAGCTTGATGATCTGGTGCCGAGCATTCTCGATCGGTCAGTTCACGAGCAAGTCGCCAAGGCCGTTTCGCTTGCCAGCCACTAGCTTGGACTGCTCACTTTAGCGTACCGTTCGTTTCTTCAATCGCGCTGCCAGATTTTCCACTTGGATTTCTTTTCGGCATTCGTGCCCGGGTAGTCGCTGGTAGTCGCAAGGATCTTGTCGACCGATTTGATCGCTTTGTGTCTTGATAAATCGTTGTACAAAAACACGGGAATAGCTTTGTATTTGGCAGCCTCAGCCATGTCTTGCCGGGCAGCACGAGGATTGTTCATCGCGTCGTATCCTTTCGCCCGAAGCACATACGGCGCTGAATAATCCGGGCAATACTCGATTGCGCTCGTGCAGTCATCGACGACTCTCTGGTAGCTCTTTGCCATCATGTAACAGCTCGCTCTCGACATATAGTTGCGAGATTGCTTGTAATTGAGCATCTCCGCGGTTTTAAACAGTCGTTGTTCGTCCTTGGAGCTGTAAGCCTGGATGCCGGCACTCAAAGCTTCGACCGCCTTGTCGACCCGACCTTCCTGCATCATGTTCTGAGCGACGTTGTGACATTGCTCCATGCGACTGGCCATCATACCCAGCCCGCCCCGCAGGTAATGCCGATTGCAGACGTCTCTTTCCGCAAGAGCCATCTGTTTTTGCAGCTCAATCTTCTGTTCGTCACTCAATTCTTCGGGGCTGGCAGAGACAGATCCAACCGACATCGACGCAATAATCAACAGCAATAAAGGGAATCTTCGGGCGAGTGACACCACAACTGTTCCTCCATCAGATCTTGGCACAGTTTACCAGTTAGCCTCTTTCGACTCCTTCTAGTTTGCTAACTAGAGATCTTGAACGTGAAATATGAACTTTATGTAACACCAGAGGTGCCCATGGGACGGGGCTCACGCCTAATCATGGGAGACCTACGTATAGGAAGACTACAAAAAATTCACGAATCGGTAGCATCATTGATGCATGCGAAAACGGTGAGAGGTGTGTGATGTCTGCAAAAGTTGAATTCGACAACGCTGTTGTTGTTGCCAAATCCGATGATGTATCCAAGTTGTTACTGGCGGATTCGACAAAGGGAGGCGGCAGCAATTCGCCTTCAGACAAGACTCAAGCGAAACCTTCAGCCGAAACGGTAGAGGTCGCCATGGGAGGACCGGGGTTGGCCTTGTGGCTCATGCAGGACAAGAACAAGCAAGAGGGCGAGAAGCCAAAACCGCCTGCCCAAAAGACTGCAGAGGAAGCGAAGACAGTCGCCACTGTCGTATCAGGGATGAGCGAAAGAGTTCTCAAAGACGGCAAACTCAAAGATGCAGACAGAGATTTGATACACACTGAATTCAATAAGCAGCTAGCCCAAACGGAAAAATACCGTCCCGAAGAACGGGCAACGCAGTTGAGAAGCTTCATTACTGCAGCCAACGAGAAGCTTCTGTCGGACAAGAGCGGGCTCTACTTTACCGAAAACAAAAGTCCAGGCAAAGACAAAATCTCGGTTTCACTTGTGGACAAAGGCGAAAAATCGCTAGTCCAGGATCAACCGAAACGCACCGTATATGACACCGAAGTCTACAACGTTGGTGCTACTCCACTCGAGGCGAAGAACGTTCCAGCGCGCGAGCAGGTCCCGGAGGAATTGCGCAAAGCCTACGATTCCATCAAGTCCAGCGCACAGAAATCTGTGATGGCCGACAAATATCAGCCGGCCTTAAAACAGGTCGTTGAAGAGGCAGGTCTGGCCAAGCTCAACAGACAGGATGAACGGAACAAGGCCGTCGGTCTGCCGACCGATGCCTCCATGGAAGAGTTCCACAAAGAGTTGGAAAAGCGCATGATGACGAAGCTCGGAACGCCTGGCGCCGACTACACGGAAGCCTACAACCGGGATCTCAACCGCGAATTCGTCAAAAAGCTTGATCTCAAGCCAGGGGTCGTTACACAGCAAGAGATGATCGAAGCGCTTAAAAAAGTGAAGGTAGCAACTGACAAAAAGGATTGATCGGACTGCCTGATTTAACCCTTCTTGATCTGCCAAAAATCTTCGCCGAGGATATCCCAGGGAAGTCTGTGTTCATCCGGCTCCTGGGGGTCGAAGCACTGGTTGACGAAGTAGATCATATTGGCGGGTGTATTCCACACATTGGCAAGACCATGCGCTACGCCTCTCGGGATATAGAGAATTTGCGAGCGCCCGCCCCCCATGACGAAACGCATGGAGTTGTTGTAAGTTTTTGAATCTTTTCTGGCATCAAATAGACCAATTAACAGGCGATCATATGGTTGGATGAACCAGATATCTTCCTGATTAAAATGCAGATGGAAGGCTTTGATAACGCCGGGAAGCATCTGCGAGTAGTTGGATTGTTTGACCTTGAACTCCGGGAGTCCGGGAATATTGCCGGCATCATCAAAACGCAAGAGTTCAGTGAAACAGCCGCCATCATCCATAAACAGCTTCAAGTCGATAAGCTGCACGCCATCGATTGTAGGCTTTCTCGAATAGTCTTGAACCGACAAACCGTTCGCAAAGTCCTGACCGATTTCTTCCTTTGTAAGTGCTTTAACGCTCATAGCTAGCCGATCTTTCGCCTCGAACCGATATCTATCCACCTAACAACTGCATAGAATAACAGATTTTGGCGCAATCCTGGCGGTCTAAGCGTGGGTCTTTGCCTTTCGCAACTGCAGATACATATGGAGCGAATCCTGCCATGTTGGCAGCTCTCTGCCGATTGTATTGATTAAGGTTGTCTTGTCCATAACGGAATATTTAGGTCTGGTAGCAGGTCTTGGCATGTCAGTAGTGGCTATCGGCGTGACCTGCGCCTTCAGATCCCAGACAATTTCTTTGGCGAACTCATACCAGTTGGTCACACCATCGTCGGAAGCGTGATAGATGCCCCAACGTTCCGTCTCGATTAGATCGGCGATGTTTTCAGAGAGACTCAAGGTGCAGGTAGGCGAACCAAACTGGTCGGCTACCACTCGAAGAGGCTTGCCGTCATTAGCCATCTGAAGAATGGTTTCCACGAAATTCTTGCCGTTGGGCCCATAGAGCCAGCTTGTTCTGACGATATAGAAGCGCCTGAGGTGGCGCATAACCGCTCTTTCCCCGGCCAGTTTGGTTTTACCATAAATGGACAGCGGCTTGGTGTCGTCCCAGGTAGTGTAGGGGCGGCTCTTCTCACCGTCAAAAACATAGTCGGAGCTGATGTATAACAACGGAATATTTAGATGATTGCAGGCTATCGCTAGGTTCTCAGTGCCGTAGCCATTGATGAAGAACGCCAGATCAGGCTCAGATTCCGCCTGATCGACCTTCGTGTACGCGGCGCAATGAAGCACCATATCGGGAGTGTGCAGATTGAGCTGATTGCGGACCTGCTCGTAATTGGTGACATCCAGCTTTTCCCTGGGCTGCGCCACGACCTGATAGCCGCGAGCTTCGAGACAGGCAACAAGCGCTTGTCCCAACATGCCACCAGCGCCGGTGACGAGGAGCCGTTTGTCGGTCATTTGGTACTCCCGTTATTTATGACGATTTATACCGGCACAGCCTGAACTCTGCCACAACAGATCAATTTTAGATGATCGTCGTCGGCGGCGCTACTGCCTGAGCAGCAGCTTGAGCGACGGCGGCGGCAGCAGCTTGTTGCTCGAGCGCCACAGCCTCTGCATGCTTGCCGGTGACCTTGGCCAGCCAGATCTGATTGCTCTTGTACCAGTTGATGGTCTCTCTAATGCCGGTCTCGAATGTATGCTTCGGTTCCCAGCCAAGCTCCGTCTGGATCTTGGTGGAGTCGATAGCGTACCGCCTGTCGTGTCCAAGTCGATCTTCTACGTAACGGATCAGCTGTTCGCCTTTGCCAAGCTCGCTCAACAGCAGCTTCGTAATCTGCATGTTGGTGCGCTCGTTATTGCCGCCAATGTTGTATACCTCTCCAGGCACGCCTCTATGGAAGACAGCATCGATTGCACGGCAGTGATCTTCAACATGCAACCAGTCGCGGACATTCTTGCCATCACCGTAAACGGGTACTTGCTTGTTGTTCATCAAATTGTTGATAAACAACGGAATGAGCTTCTCCGGGTGCTGATAAGGACCGTAGTTGTTGGAGCAACGTGTGATCATGACGGGCATGGCGAACGTATGGAAGTAAGCCCGGCACAGCATGTCGGATCCAGCCTTGCTAGCCGAATATGGGCTGTTGGGAGCCAAGGGAGTAGTTTCTGTGAAGAAGCCGGTAGCTCCTAGAGATCCATAGACTTCGTCTGTAGAAATTTGTACGTAGCGAATAGTGAATCTGGCATCAACGCCTGGTCTGGTGCCGTGGACGAGTCCATGCTTGAAGGCAGCTTCAAGAAGTACTTGCGTGCCGACAACATTGGAATTCACGAATACCATCGGATCTTCAATAGAACGATCTACATGGCTCTCTGCCGCCAGGTTAAGAATCCCGTCAATTGGACCGGCATAGTCGCCGGACACAATGCTGTTGACCAAGGTGGAATCTTCAATGCGCCCTTTGACGAATTTGTAGC
>CAZISK010000069.1:12958-15567 GCA_964541355.1 uncultured Candidatus Obscuribacterales bacterium | reverse complement strand
TCTCTTTGCCCAGGGCGGTTATCTATGAATTTCAACGACGGATAGGACAGTCTCGAACGCTTTAGCGGTATTTACGAAATACTATAAGACATAATAAAACAAGCGAAAGGCGAAATCACTCGGGGAAGCAGGAAGTTGGCTCCTTCAGCCGGTTTACAAAGCTCGGTAGTGGTGAATGCGATGAGGGTTGTGTTCGAAAAAAATCGGTAGCTTCGATTATCCTGACGAGCGCTAGCCAAACGCAATTCAATGTGACACTCCCAAGTGTTCGGGCGAAGCCGTATGAACGAAAAGCAAGGAAACGCCTTGACGGAGGGCGTTTCCTTGCTCTTGGTCTCACGCATCCGAAATTCCGAAAGGTGACACTGAAAGCGATATCGTTTCCCAGGCGACTTAGCGCCAGGCGTAGCCCACCAGCTGGGAGATGGACTTGGCCGGAATCTTTTTGTCGTAGCCTGGTACCGTTATGCCGTCCGCCTCGCACTTCACGTGATGCAAAGCGCCGCTGCCGCGCACAACCACAACAGCCGGCTGTCCGGGCTCGTCGGGAAGTTCGCTGACGAGCATCACTAGAATGTCGAACTGGTCGTGGTTGGCGTTTGCCAGCGAGCCCGCCAGCATGTTGAGGAAGCCGGCATCTGGACCGCTCGAACCGAACGACCAGTTGCGCGGACTGCGGGTGGCGTGGTAGCTGTTGCCGTTGCGGAAGCTGGCGTTGTTGTAGAGCCGCTTGGCCGACTTCCACTTGGCGCGGGGCGTGTCTCCTTCTCCGCGATTGATTCCTTCCTTCACTTCGCAGTTCGTGGGGATGCGCGCTGGCATCGAGTTGATTAACCGCACTCCCGCCAGTAAGGCTCCGAAGCCCACTGCGAGGATTGCCGGCATCCAGAGCCCGGTCGTGAGGATGTGCACTCCGCCTCCGAAGATCAGTGCGCCCGCCATCGCGAAGACGACAGCGCCACCCATGTCGAACTCCCAGCCTGCGTTCGGTCGTCCTAACGGCACACTGCCGAAGATGAAACCGACGAACGCTGCGATGCCCGCAGCCCAAAGTACGGAAGAGGCCAGCTCATCGGACGAGGCAACGACGAAACTGATGGAATCGGCGGTTGTCTGAGTAGTGAGGAAAGCGCAGACGATCAGTCCGCACGCGATGGAGCCGAAGGCGAGGGCCGCCTGGATCTGTTTTGCTTTCATTGGGTACTCCGTGGTTGTAGTGCTTCTGCCCTCCCTTGGGTAGGCAGAATATGTGGGGAACGCATGAACAATCGAAGAGAGGCCGAGTATTTCGGCCTCTCTTGCGATTGCTCAAACCACAGAAGAGAACGGGTGTTTATCTTGCGATTGGCACTCCGAACTCAACCGGTTGAACCTGTCTGGTTACGGGCGAGACTTGCGCGGCTTCAGATCATACTGCGCGTCCTGCATTGTCTTGTGCAGCTCGTCGAGCGTGATCCAGCCGTCTTCGTCTTCCCCGTGCTGATTGTCGATCAAGATCCAACAAGTGCCGTCGCTTCCGACCACGACATCGTGAATCGTCTGTACGTGCGCGCCCATCATCGTCGGAACGCCGAGCGGCAGCTTGCCGTCCTGTTTGTACTTCAAGAGGCGTTCTTTGGTGGGAAGGTCGAAAACCCAAGGTTGGAACTCAATCTTGTAAGGCGAATTGAGATACGGCATCTTGTAGCCGAGCACCATTTCGGATGCTTGAAGCACATCATCGCCGATAAAGATCGGGCTCGTAGACACCTTTCCGCTGGAGTCGCGGACCTGGGTGCCTTGCCCATCCAGAAGCTGGTCTTCGTCTTCAACGTAGGCCCAGTTGCCGTCGGGGAGTTGGAAAGTCGTTCTTACAGGGGGACCCATCACGTAACGCCATTTCGTGCAGTCGATCTTCTTGCCCGTGTTGTCCGTCGAGTGATACCGTCCGGTTTCATAGACCCCGTTGACCAGGGTCATTTGAACGATCTGGCTGGCGTGGTTGCGCTTGTTGGAGGCAGGCTTGTCCATGTCAAACGATTTCTCGTCCTTACCGGGCATCACCGCTTCCTTCGGGAGCTTGATGGTCTCTCCCTTTGCGGTGATGTACTCGCCTTTGAGCGCTACTTGCTTGACCAGATCAACGTACACGTCTGGGTGACGTGCAGCAAGGTAAACCTCCAGCGTGGTGACGTTGCAGGTAGGATGCTGTCCCTGGTCGATTTTTGTGGGACGAGCGATGTTGTGCAGGCTGAGCTCGACGAGCTTTTGTCGAGTAGCCGTATCGAAGTACGGACCGTTCTGAGTGGATTGTAAGAGTTCGGTCAGGGTCTTATAGGTGGCAGTCATCTGCGTGTTGCTGAGACCAGCAGCGCTGGCTCGAGCATCAAGCTCGGTGATGCGCACCGTCACTCGATTGAGGTCGAGCTTGGCAGCCTTGGCAGCGTCCTCGAAATCGCTTTTGGCTTTCGCCAGAGCAGCCTTTTCGTCAGCCGCTTTCTTTTCTGCCTCGGCTTTGGCCTTTTCCTCGGCGGCCTTCTTGTCCGCCTCGGCTTTGGCCTTTTCCTCGGCGGCTTTCTTGTCCGCCTCGGCTTTGGCCTTTTCCTCGGCGGCTTTCTTGTCCGCCTCGG
>CAZISK010000069.1:0-12858 GCA_964541355.1 uncultured Candidatus Obscuribacterales bacterium | reverse complement strand
TTCTTGTCCGCCTCGGCTTTGGCCTTTTCCTCGGCGGCTTTCTTGTCCGCCTCGGTCTTGCTCTTGTCGTCAGGCTTAACTTCGTCGGCTTGTGCGACCGCATACTGGTTGAAAGCTATGTTGTGGGACTGAGAGGCCTGGCTCCCGCTGCCAAGCCCGAAAGTGAGAGCGATAGCCGCAAAAAACAGAGTGTGAGGTTTCATCACGGTGACCCTGTTCTGGTGGCTTGCCGTCAGACCTGCTAAATGAGCAGCGACGGCACTTGCGAAAATCGGGTCGCGAGAAAGACCGCAGAGAACGTTGCTGATCGGATGACAAATCCCGGAAACGAAGAACCCGGAGCTCGGCATTCAATGCCGAGCTCCGGGAAGAACCTACTATTCAACCAAGCTGTCGAGCTCAGGAAATCAGCGAATCAGCCGGGCTCAGCTCGTCTTCATCGCGTCGATCTTACGCTTGAGCTCGGTCAGCGACAGAACTCCCGCGTGGCGTTCCACCTCCGCACCCTTGTTGAAGAACATGATGGTGGGAAGGCCGCTGACGTTGTAAGTCGCGGCGAGGTCGATGCAATCATCCGCATTGACCTTGACGACGACGGCTTCACCACCGACATCGGTGGCGAGCTGTTTCATGATCGGACCGAGCTGCTTGCACGGACCGCACCACGTTGCGTAGAAATCGACGACGACAGGTTTGTCGCTCTGAAGAACGACCTGATCGAAGGTTGAAGCGGTGACTTCGGTCACACCTTTCATGGTGGTTGTCCTCGTTGGGCTGGGACCCGACTTTTTACCCAGTTTCGGCTGCTGAAATTGACAGTGCCGCTCGCCCAGGCTAACGGCAGGGAAAACGTGTAACTAAGCGCTTTTATTCATCGGCATCAAACATCTCGCTTCTTTTGGGGAAGCCAAAAAAACGCAGATGATCGAGATCCTTTGGGGAATTGATGTTTGCTTTTACAGGTGAAAGAAGCGCTTAGGTACTCAGTAATGAGACAGTGTTTTCCAGAGGTATTTCAATACTGAGAACCACTGGCAGCAAATTGTTTTCTACACTCCGACTAGCGCACTTTGTAAAAACAATGTGTACGATTTCTTGGAAATTAGGCGCTTTGTGTTCGACCTGGATATCGATTAGCTAGTAGCAGTGAGGCAAAAAGCTATAAGATGGAACCCTGCCACCACCGGTGGTTGTAAAGCGCTCGCGCTATCCGCAACCATTCGCGTCAAAACTTGTTGTGATATTGTGGCTGCGCATTAGAAGTTATTGAAGTGATAAACTGAACATAACGCGCTGAACTGGCTCAGTCGTCAAATCAATAGCACTGCCAGCAAAGGTGAATGGAATGACGCGCCGAAACAATAAGGGCCTAGCGACCTGGGTCAAATGGTTACTCGGAATTCTGATAGTTGGCTTTGCTTTGACATTAGCAACTTGCGGAGTCGGTGGCTTCTTGCTGTTTCAGGGCGTGCAAAAGGCTATTGATCCAGCCAATGCCAAGCAAGTGGCCTCTCAAATGGCAACGATTAAGGATTTACCTCCGACCTACAAGTATGCGTTCGGTATGGATTTTATGGGAGCCATGACAATCGTAGCGGTTCAGAACGAAGCTGCGAAGATGACCTATATGCTGATCAAGGTTCCTAACACTGACGGTATGACCGCCGATCAGTTTGTCGAACAGATGGCCCAGAAGGGCGTACCGACAGCTGGTGCCAGCGGACAGAGCACCACCAAGATAGAGGTGAAGGATAAGGGCAAGACCCCGGTGGGCGGTACTGAAATGCCTTACATCGTTGGAATTTCGGAAAATTCAAATAGCGGCAAAAAGCAACCGGCATTCATGGGTTGCGTGATGCCCAGCCGCGATGTAGCGATCCTCGTAGCTGCTGTGAGCAACGAAGAGGAGACTACAAAACCGATAGACATCAACGAGGTAAAGAATTTCCTCTCGATGATCGAACGGTTTAATTCAGGTACTCCGTAAGCGGTCAGATTAATGATCCACGCATGAGGTGGCGGCGCCCCTCATCGTCGAGGAATGTCGTCGTCCCAGAGCGAAATTGGTAAACCTAATAAAAAAGTCCTGCAAAATATGGCGGGTCTAATATCGCCGATTGAACCAACTTGTGAGCAATTTCCTTGATCAAACCTCGTTGAAGATGAAGCTCGATTGAAAGGAAACGTGGTTTTGACTTGTCATGATTATTGAGCTGTCCTAGGCATAAAGTTGTTGTGACGACAGGGTAAATTGGTCTGTGTGATATTCCAGATCCAGGCAGCCTATGGCTGACTTAAGCGATCTTGGTCTTTGAAACCTCTCTTGACTTCCAGGTTTTAGTCATTCGCCTTTTTAAATTAGCGTTAGGAACTAACTTTTCTCTTTTGTTCGGACGGACATAAACAACAGAACCATATAAACCGACTCCGCTGAAGCTTTTACGAAGAAGTGAGCTTTGTTTTCCTTCGTAATCAGGTTGTCTGTTGTTGCGTCTTGGCCAGCTTCCGATGGGCTTCGTCGGAGAATTGTAGGAGTGACTCATGGTGAACAACTGCCAGACTCCGGAACGCAACATGTGCGCTCCCGACGGCAAAATTGCCGTGCTTTTCGTAGACCTTGACGGTACTGTCATGGTTTGTCAGAAATACTTCGACAACGCCGTCAACGAGTTCGCTGAACTCATGGCGCTCTGCGGATTTAACCGCAAGGAAGCGCACGCGACGCTGTCTCAGATTTACTACGGCTCGATGCCTCATCGCGGTTTCGAGCGCGGAAAGTTCGGTCAGGCGATTGCTGAGGCTTACGTAGCGCTTTGTCGCAAGTACAAGAAGCGCCGTCGCAAGCTTGTCGCGGACATTTGCGAGCGCATCGGTCGTGCACCTTTCTTCAATGCTCCCGAGCTGTTCGACTACGCACTGCCTGTGCTGACGCGCGCGAAGCACAACTTCATGCTCGTTGCAGTCACAGTCGGCAACCGCGAGGCGCAGAAGTACAAGATCCGGCAAGGCGGTCTGTCCGCGGTGTTCGATGACAGCATCATCACGCTTCACGAGAACAAGGCGTTTTTGGTCGGGAAGTTCATTACCGACATGGACGTTAACCCGCACTACTCCGCGTTCATTGGCAATAGCATCCGGTCCGACGGCGCCGCGCTCTCCAAGACCAACTTTATCTATTTGCCACTGGAGAGCAGTCTGGCTGCGCCGACCGACAAGCTTCCGGAGAACACCGGCTTCGAGACCGTCACCTGCAAGGACTGGCTCGATGTCGAAGAGAACGCAATCGCAAGCTTCGTTCGACGTCGCCGTCGAGCGATTCGTCTTCAAGGCGGGCAGATCCTGACGCCGACACCGCCCGCATCGAAGCGCGACTGCTGCGCCGGCAGGCAACCCGCCGACGACACGCCCACAAGTGAAGTCGATTAAGGCAACAGCGCCAGGGTGGAGCTGGTAGTTTACCAACGGGAAGGACTGAGATGGCTCAGTCTTTCCCGTTTTTGCTTTGTTTGTAGAAATACTATTGCATATGGTGGAAATTATTGCCTTTTAAATCGACTAAATTGCTGACCGGAGTCTGGGTTTTCCTGGTAACATTCCAGAGAAGTCGGTACAAGGGGTGGAGACCTTTTTGGTCATCGCGCCCATGCACTTTAGGAGCGTTGTGTCATGCCTGATGTACTTTGTCTTGGCGAAATTCTCGTGGACTGGGTTTGCACCACTGTTGGTGCGGAGCTGCCCGACGCGATTCAGTTCACCAAGGCTCCAGGCGGTGCCCCGGCCAACACGGCAGTGGGGCTGGCCCGACAAGGTGTTGAAACAGCTTTTATCGGAAGAGTCTCAAAAGATGCTTTTGGTGACTGGTTGAAGAATGTTCTTCGTGAGAACAATATCGACGTGACCAGCACCGTGGAGGATAGTCAGGCGCAGACCCGCATGGCCTATGTGGTGACGACCTCGAGTGGCGATCGCAAGTTGGCTGAGTTCTCTCGAATCTCATGTGCAGACACGAGACTGAAGACAGAAGACTTTGTTGATGAGCATTTTACAACGGCCTCTTTTCTGCACTTCGGATCTATATCATTGATAGAAGAGCCTGCGAAGACCAGTACCGAAGCGGCGGTGAAGCTGGCAAAGAAGAACGGTATGCTGGTTTCGTACGACCCCAACGTACGACTCAGTCTCTGGGCTTCTCAGGCAATCTGTCGTGAGACGATCCTGGGAACGCTCAACTGGGCAGACATCGTTAAGATCAACGAGGACGAGCTCTTTTTCCTGACCGATTCGAGAGATCTCGAAAACGCTGATAGGCTGCGTGAGGCCAACGACATCGGCTTGATGATCGTCACACTGGATTCGCGCGGAGCATACTTCTCAAGTAGACATGGAAGCAAGATAGTACCCGGTTTTTCAGTTCAACTCGTGGAGGCTACGGGGGCCGGAGATGGCTTCAATGCGGGCGTGCTGTCCGGACTGCTTCCATATGTCAAAGGGAATGATAACCGAAGACAGGCGCTGGATGCCATTGTCCCAGAACAGTTTACCGTTTTGATTCAACGAGCCAACGCAATTGGCGCTCTGGCTTGCACCAAGGCAGGTGCAATTCCGGCGCTTCCCAGCAAGCAAGAGCTCGATGCCTTTCTCTCTTCCAGGGATGTCGCCCGAGCGGTAAATTGAGATAGCTGTCAGTCGCTTTGCAATCGTCATGACTGTTTCCATGTGGAGCGGTTTACAATTCTGCAAAAGACCAGCCAAGACCTTATAATGACCGTGACCACTTTCAAAGTTCGCCCTCAAGGAAAGGTTGCTACCAATGTTCAATCATTCATCACGGAAGCTGTTATCGGCGCTCTCAATTGCTGCTGTCACTTGCGGGCTATTGCCTTTGAAGGTTTTCTCCCTGGATCAGTCGCAGTATGTGACTGACTATAGTACGAAGCCAAGTAAAAAAACGACAACGACAACGACAACGACAACAACGACCACCACTGCAACCGATAAGGCAACAGACAACAAAACAACTGACAAAACAACGGATAAATCGACAACCGGTAAAGGCACTACAGGCAGTACCACAGGTGACTCCGCGGCGAAGCCTGGGACAGCCACTAAAGCCGCTGTTCCCACGAAAAAAGAAGCAAAGCTGCTCGTGATCGTGAAGTCTACCAAGCACGTCTCTGCTGGACCGAAGTGGAATCAATTCGCCGATTACATCATTCTTAAGCCGGGTCAGGAAAATTTGCCGCTAACCTTGACAGTCACCAACGGTGTCGATGGTACCAGCCCTCTCAGAGCAATTAGAGGCTATCTTGCTGGTCGCGACCTTTTCAACGAAAAGAGCTTCAAAGGAAATAACGTCCTCGTGCTTGATATGTCTGGGGCTCTCACGCCTGGATCTACACAGATCATATTCCAGGCTTGGGGCGATGCCGGTTCTGCTTTCTCGTGGGATCTCACTTCGAAAAGCTCACCTACGATTACTGGCTTGAATCCTAAGAATTCCGGTCCCGGAAAGAACGTAAAAGCCACTGGCAAACTTCTTCCGCTGGATGTAAAAGCCTTCCAGATCACGGTTGGCGGCAAGCCGGCCACCATTGTGAGCGCCGTCCCAGAAGCGGTCGAATTCCGAGTACCGGATGGACTCAAGCCTGACAATAAGGGTGAAGTTACTGTGCAAGTCACCATCGCTGGTGTTAAATCAAAACCGATGCAGCTCAAGATCGCGTTAGACCCTGAGATTAGCTCGTTCAGCCACGTCTCCATCGCCTCTCAACAGACAATGACAATTACCGGGAAGAATTTTGGCACCGACTCATCCAAGGTCAAAGTAACCTTCGGTGGCACGGCCGGCGATATTCTTTCGTGCACCGACACTTCCATCGTAGTTCGTACGCCGGAGATCTCCGAAATTCCTGCTCGAAAAGAAGTACAAGTCGAAGTCGACGGATTGAAGGCTAAAAAAACAGGTCTCATTCTTTTCTCAATGCGTAATGTCGAGAATGATGGCAACTACAATCCATTTTCGCTGCCGCCCAACTTTGAGGACTAGATAGGATGACACAGGCGATCTCTTTAGCCGAGCTCCGGCGTGAGCTTGAAGGAATCGAGGAGAGGTTGACGAAAGTCAGCCACTATCTTTGACGCAGACGCACTGCGCACTGAAATTGACGGTCTGGAAAAGCAAACACTTGAGCAAGATTTCTGGCAAGACCAGAAGCGGGCGAAGGACGTCACTCAGAAGCTCAGTCGTGTTAAGGGCACGCTCGAGAAGTACGAAGGGTGGCATTCCAGGCTTCGCGATCTGTTCGACCTGGTAGAAATCGCAAATGAAGATGAAGCGCTCGTTCAGGACGCCACTAAAGAGGTGCGCAACGGGGTCCGCGATCTGAACACGGAGTTGGAGCGGTATGAACTGGAGAGCCTCTTGTCCGGCGAGTATGACGACTCAGCTGCGATCGTCACGATAAATGCTGGAGCCGGAGGGACGGACGCACAGGACTGGGCGGAGATGCTTTTGAGAATGTACTTGCGGTGGTCGGAAGCACGCGGGTTTAAAACCGAGTTGCTGGACCAATCGCAGGGCGAGGAGGCCGGTCTGAAGAGTGCGACAATCAGGGTGGAAGGACCGTTTGCCTATGGCTACTTGTCCTGTGAAAAGGGTGTGCACCGGCTTGTTCGAAAATCGCCGTTCAAGCAAGGCAATGATTCACGCCAGACCAGCTTCGCAGCTGTCGATGTTACGCCAATCATGAGCGACATGGACTCTTTAATTGAGATCAACGACGACGATATTGAGATCGACACAATGCGCTCTGGTGGCGCCGGTGGCCAGAACGTCAACAAAGTTGAGTCGGCTGTGCGAATTGTCCACATCCCAACTGGGATAGCGGTCAAGTGTCAACAGGAAAGGAGTCAATTGCAGAATCGTGCCCTGGCGATGGAGATTTTGCGTTCCAAGCTTCTTGCAAAACGGCAGGCCGAGCGCGAAGAAGAGATGGCGCGCTTGCGTGGAGAGGCAGTGCAGGCAAGCTTCGGTAATGCAATCCGATCATATGTGCTTGACGATCGCATGGTGAAGGATGTCAGGACCAAGTATGAAACACCGCATGTCGAAACGGTTCTGAACGGCGATCTAGATCCATTTATGGATGCGTACTTGCGACACAAGGCTGCCAGCTCGAACGGTGTGTAGCAGTTGGCCGGGCTCGACCATCTTGACTGTCTGATTTGGAACTGCTTGGCAGGTCTAGGTGCGCTATCCGTTGACACATGCCTGCTTTAGTCCTCACCTTTCTTCTGGAAGGTAAATCTGGAGAAGCGCTTAACCGGTGGCTCAGTGCTTCATCGATTCGAGGCGGCAGAAACACTTCTGGCCTCCTGTCCCCACGCTCCTTTGGGCGCTCCGCCAAGGAGCACTAGGTCACCGCATCCGGTGCCGTGTGCCCCGGGAATAGCTCGCGTAGCTCGGTTACGCTCGTAACTTCAATATCAAACGATCTCGTTGGCGCATGCAAATTGCTTATAAAGCGCAAAGCTGAGTCGTAATATCGCACATAAAACAGATTCACTTTCACACCCATCCTTTCTATATGTCGACTTCAGTTTTTTTGTTCGCCCAACACGCGCCACCTGTTTTCCTCATGACAATGTGTCTAGAGAGCGGCTCTCTGTCAGGCTCTCAGAGCTTCGCTATCGATTTCAGGTTTCCTTAACTATTAACAACCGCTTGACGACTGGTGATAAAAGCTGCCATTGGATGTGGTGGCAAGCTATATACATACCCCAAAATAAGATCACAAATTTTCAATGCCTCGATCTCATGACAACACCCTCTGTCGATGTACTGCTGACAGTTTTTGATATGACGAAATCCACAATAATATATCTTGACTAGGCTAGATTTCCCTTTTCTTCAACATTACTGAAGGATGTCAACAGTGGGGCGTTTCCGGGCTTTGATCCAGCGGTCTCGTTTGGTAATTTGGGCAATATCTACCGAACCCGTTTCACTGGAAACCAACCCCGAAGTCCGCAAGCACAACAAACGTTTTGAAGCACTATATCCCAAGTCAGCGAGCTGAAAGCACGTTGCCTGGCCCAGTGATGTGACCGGTAGAAGCTTCATACGGTGCGGACGTTTTCTTGTCAGAGCAGATGTAAGACGTGCGAAGTCGAACTCAATCCTTTATAGGAGCGGGTTCGGCGAGTTTCTTTTGCGTGGCAAACCCAGCTGGTGCCATTCAAGAGATATCGCATGGCATTTGCCGACCGACGTTCATTCTGGCTCTGCCAACAACTCCTAGTAACGATTGGAGGACATGACATGTCGAAAAACATCGATGGTCTCGCCGAGCTGCTCGGGCTGAAGCCGCTCGTGGCCGAAACCATGTCGTTTATGGATTTCCTTGCCTCACTCAAGGAACATCCCGAGCGCGCCGACACTGCTGCAGCGTCGTTCGTGCGTGCTGTCAAAGCACTCGGTGAGGAAGATATCGAGACCGCAATCCCCTCTCGTCAGCCATACCTGAGGATGCTGCGCTCGATGAAGATTCCGTCTTACAAGGCGTTTACCGGCGTCCGCGGCAGCCAGCGGGTGGTCGCGCGCCTGATGAAATTCTTCGAGGCGGCTGCCCAAAACGGCTATCAGCTTCGTCAGATGCTGGTGCTGTGCGGTGGCCCCGGTAGCGGCAAGTCTTTCCTGGTTGACCACATGGTCAAGACCATGGAAGGCCGGCTGGTCTACGCAGTGGCCGGCTGCCCGGAACACGAGAGCCCGATGAACCTGCTCAAGCTGCTCACCGAAGAGGAGCGGCTGGCTGTCGCGGAAAAGCTCGGCATGGTCGAGCGCGACGGCGCAGGCACAGTGGTACGCGACCAACTCGACGAGCTGCTCAAGGTGGCTCAAGAGCCGTGCGCGCACTGCTTCCGTAAAGTCATGGGATTGGACACCGCCGAAGGGTGCGACACCGACTGCGGCTCTTCGCAGGCGGATGCGACCACCGTCGCCATGAAGCCCAACCTCTCGTCCTTCAACGTCGAGGCTCTGCGTCTGTCTTCGCGCAACGCCGGCATCTCGGTGTGGACGCCTAGCGCGCCTGGTCAGGGTTGCAGTCTTCCGGTCGCCCTGCGTCAGGGCAACCGCGGTATCGTCCGCTTGCAGGAAGCTTTCGACGCCAAGGGCGCTGAGGCTGGCTCCGTGAGCCAGATGCAGGTCATGCTCGAAGCGACCGAAGGGCGACGATTGCCGGCTTCCGCGCTCTCCTGCGCGTCGAGCGCGGGGTTCATCCCGCTCGACCAGTTGCAGGTCGTCGAGACGAACGAAGGCGCATGGCTGCGCTTCGTCAAGGAGCAGGAAGACCCCGGCAAGTGGCACCGTCGTGGTCAGGTGTTCATCATGGACTACAACACCGTGGTCTGTGAGGAAGCCGCTGCCTACGCCGCGTTCATCAAGCAGCTCAAGGCTGTGCCGGACCTGGATCCGCTCGTTCTGGATGTGCTTGCGATCACCGCGGTCGCCAGCCGCATGAAGGAGAGCACGGAACTCACGGGTGGCCCGTCCTTGGGTCAGCGCTTGCGCATGTACAACGGCGAGCCGCTGATGATTGAGAAGAAGGCCAGCTCCGTCAATCGCCCGAACGCCTGGTTCGGCGCCGGAAGCGGCTTGACTAGCGATTCTCGGCCGAGCACCTCCGAGAGTGATGAGAAGAACTACAGCGTCTCCGACATCTGGCTCGCCGCTGGCGATGACGAGGGTCGGACCGGTCTGGACTTCGGCTTCATGCTCTCCTCGGTGAGCCAGCTCTGCGAGCTCGGTCTGCAGTCCAAGACTCGGGCCGTGCCGTCGCTGTCCACCATCAACTTCCTGCGTGCCCGGGTCGAGCGTGAGCTCAGCCGGCCGGGACTGGCGGAGGGCATTAAGAAGGTTCTCGAGCGTTCCCGCAAGCACCTCACGACGGCTGCGAACAAGTGGAGCACTCCCGAGCTGGTCGAGGCCGAATACCGGCGTCTGCTCAAGGCGCAGGTCCTCAGCGCTTTCTCGCCCGACTACGAAGCGCGGGCGGACGACATGTTCCGGAAGTACCACAAGCACGGTGTCGAGTCCGGCAAGGGCAAGGACAAGGTGTTTGACGACCGACACAATCGTTTGATCTCCATCGACGTGGCTCATCTTCAGAAGATCGAGCAGGCGATGGGCAAGTACGGTGATGACGCGCTGCAGTTCCGGCGCTCGCTTGAGTCCGAGTTCATCGAGCTCATGCGCGAACAGGCGACTACCCAGGGAGACGGCGACCTCAAGCGGGCCGCAATCTTCACCTGGGAGACGCACCCGGAGCTCAAGAAGGCGATCAAGAAGATTCTCGACGACGACATCGCCCTCAAGGTCGAAAAGTGCCTCGGCGACGACACCAACCTCGGCGAAGAGGATCGTAAGCTGCGCACCGAATCCCTCGAGCGGTTCGACCGTCTCGGTTACTCCGAGCCCTGCCGCAAGGTGGCGCTCGCCTACTTCAAAGAGTTCGAGCTTTGGAAGTAAGAGTGCCGTCAACGTTTGAACGGTTCTCTACCTACGTCTCGCACACCAAACTCTGAAAGGGTGAATACCATGACCACGCACGAAAAGTTCCAGATTTCCGACGCGGAACGCGCCAAGTTCTTCCTCCCGGAGGAGCCGTTCAAGGGTACCTTGAAGACGTTCCTCCCCGTCGCCATCAAGTACCCGGCCTACGTGGAGTCGGCCAAGGCGCGCCTCTTCCGTCTCATCGTCCGGCAGGGCGTCAACGTGATGCGCTCCGAGAAGCTCGAGCGCATCTACGGCAAGCCCATCGTCGCCTACAAGGCGTTCGAAGAGTTCTTCGGCATCGAGCCCTACATCCACCAGGTCGTGTCCGAGTGCCTCGGCGCAGCCATCCACGGTGGTGAGGCCGACAAGCAGGTGCTGGTGCTCATCGGGCCGAAGGGCTCCGGTAAGTCCCAGTTCGCCAAGAAGCTGAAGAAGATCCTGAAGTCGAGCGAGCCGATCCCGTACGCGGCCAACTCGCCGATGCGGGTCAATCCGCTCAACCTGCTCTACCTGATCCCGCAGGTGGCCCAGAAGATGGCGCTGGCCGGCGAGGCCAAGTCGACCCGTGAGGCTCGGCGCACCATCCTGACCAACCTCGGTCTCAAGGATCTGCCGCTCAAGTACGACGCTCGCGACGCCGCCAAGGCGTTCGCACAAGCCGGCACCGAGCCGGGCTTCGAAGGGCTGGTGGACATCACCGACCCGGACCTGCTCGTCTCCGCCATCGTGTTCTCGATGGGTCTGCCCCGCGCGACCCGTTCCAACCTCGGCTACCCCGACCCGTTCGTCAAGGACCGGGTCATGGGCAAGTTCCTCGACTCGAGCGAGACCCACACGCTGTGGGACTACCCGATCGACTCGTTCTACTTCGCGGACGACCAGGAAGGTGCCGTCGGCATCTGCTCGGTCAAGGAAGTGCAGCCGCTCAACTTCGACATGCGCGTCATGGTGGGTGAGGAAAACATTGCCGTCCTCGGCAATGTCGAACGCGCCGACCCGCGCTCCGTCGAGCTGAACGGTGCGTACAACCTCGCCAACCGCGGTATGCTCGAGTTCGTCGAAGGCTTCAAGAACCCGAAGGAAGCCCACCGCTCCGTGCTGGAGGCGACCCAGGACAAGAGCATCCCGGCTCCCGATCCGATGCGCATTAACCTGCACGCGGACCTGATCCTGATCTACCACTCCAACGCGCCCGAGTTCCGGGACTTCAAGAACGACCCGAAGAACGAGCCGTACCTGGACCGGTTCATCCAGATCAACTGGCCGTACCCGCTGGAAGCTTCCGAGATGGAGAAGGTCATCGCCAAGGAGTGGGGCGCCACCGACTTCGCCATCCCGCAGGCCGAGGGTGGCTGCCACCTCGAGCCGACCATCCTGCCGTACCTGGCGCGGTTCGCGGTGCTCACGCGCCTCGAGCCCAGCGCTCAGGTCCCGGATCTGATGATCAAGCTCGACGCCTACAACGGCGACGAGTCGCGTTTGCGCGGTCAGGGCACCAAGATCGACGGACTCGCCCTCAAGCGGGAAGCGTCGCCTTGGGAAGGCATGGAAGGCATCTCGCCTCGCTTCACCTCCAAGCTGCTCACCGGCTTGGCGTCGGAAGCGGTGGCGAAGAACCGCGCCATCACCAGCCGTGAAGTGCGCGAGCGGCTCTACGAGTCGATTCGCCACATCCAGGACGAGAAGCTCCAGAAGGCTTACCGCGAGTTCGTCAGCCGCCAGCTCGACGAATGGCGCCGCAAGCGCCTCGCGCGTATCGTCCTCGCCGCCATGGTCGAGGGTTTCAAGGGCGAGTGCCAGGACGTCTTCAAGAAGTACTTCGACAACGTGCAGGCGTACAACCGCAACACGACTGTCCGTGCTTCTTCGAGCTCCATGTACCGCTCCGGTCCGGATGAGGACTTCATGCGCAAGATCGAAGCCGACCCCGAGTTGAACATCACCTCGGCTCAGGCCAAGAGCTTCCGCGCTGAGGTCGCGTCCGTGGTTGCCGGCTACATGACGGACAACCAGACCGTCGACGTGCCCTACGCCTGCTACGAGCCGCTGCAGCGCGCCATCGAGCGCTTCGTCTGCGCGAAGGTGAAGGACACCGCCCGCGTGCTCAACTCGGCGAACGCCGGTACCGACGAGGATCGGCGCAAGCTGGTCACCGTCAAGTCCCGTCTCGTCGCCGAGCACGGCTTCGACGAGTACACCGCTGACGAGGTTCTGAAGGAAGCCGAGGAGACGAAGGACTTCCTCAAGGAGGTCTAATCTGGGCGGCAATTGATAGGAACGCCGCGAGGCTACCTATCTCT
>CAZISK010000068.1:0-15799 GCA_964541355.1 uncultured Candidatus Obscuribacterales bacterium | reverse complement strand
CCGGGGAAGGAGCTAAAAAATTTTTACGCTATTTTTACGTCATTTCCTGTCCACGTTTGTCCACATTTGTCCCTGCCACCAAATAAAAAAGGGAATCTTGTGGATTCCCTTGCTGTGTAAAACCAAGCGCTTACAAGAGTAGCGGGGGGAGGATTCGAACCTCCGACCTTTGGGTTATGAGACCGACGGTATTGCATCTTTTTCATGTGTAAGCTTTTGTTTTCCGGGATGACTTGAAAATTTTTGTGATAATTTTGCGTTAAAATTCATTCAGATTTTGGACTATTCGGCCTTATCGAATTTATCTTCGCAAATACTTCAGCAAATAACTCAAAAGATATTGAAGTCATCACGATGACTGCAATTACAGCGATTTTCATTTGGATGAAAAGATTTGACAGCGATTTCACTCAATATTTACAGACTTTTAATGCTTCTCATACTATCTCATCTGTTTGAAAACCGCTGTAAGAATGGAAAAAAATTTATCACAATACGCATAGGACTCTCCCCAATAAGCGCTCTCATTACGGCGAGGCTTTTTCAGATTCCAGGCACTTTATGGCCATAATCAACGACAGAAGTAAGTTTGTTTGAAAGACAAGCGTTCAATCTACTATTCAAATAGATTGATAGGATTTCCGATCCAGTTGAAAGTTAGGTGTAATATTTTTCTTTATTTCATCAACACGAGCTGGCGTTGCGCTATAAAGTTCCCCGCCTTTAGCATCTATAGATACAAGCCAATAGACGCAAAGCAGCAGCGTTTATTTAAGTTTTTCAAGTAAAAATCTTACTTTTTCAGCACCCTATTAGGAAATTCAAATCATTCAGTCATTGCTGTAGATCAAAGAAGTGTGCTCCAAGCGATTCGAGTGTTGGAACGACAAGAGCTCGATCAAGAAAATCATTGCGTTGTTCGCAGGAAGTTTCTGCGATGAGCAAGCAGCCATGACAGGCGCTTCCCAGCAATGGTTGATGGTCATGTATGCTGGGGATATGCAAGGCGCAGACAGGATCATTCGAACACAAAGTGCTCATCTCCAGTGCACGCCAGAAGTGTCGCTTAATGTCTCGTCCTGCCATGACGAGACCTCCGAGTGTACCTTCAGCATCAGATGAGCCAGTGTAGATTAGAATCCCATATCGTCCTGAAGCGGCATAGATGCGCTCTTTCAGCGCTGATGCTGGATAGCCACACTCAAGTGAAATTGCTGTGAGGAGCAAGTGTGAAAGCGAGTGCAGCATGTAGTATGGGAGTCCTGGGAACATCGCTCCCACAACTTCATGCTCCGCTGTCCAGCGATTGAAACCGTCGAGAAGCTGGCTACCGCGTGACTGCACTTCAGTTCTTACCAGCCACTGTCGAACAGCTTCGGCATTAAGCTGAATAAAAATGCCTTCACCTCTGTTCTCAACCGCTGGTAACCAATTGGCGTCCAGCGCCAAAGGCGCCCGGCGCACTTCAAGTGAAAGCTCGCCTTGGATGTCTGGTCCCGCAGCTTCAAAGCGTGTGAAACCAACTTGCGCTACAACCTCGCGCAGCCGGTGAACTAATACCACTCGTTCTATCGAACTCATCCACGAACATCCCCACTGCGCCGACGGCAACGCGCGCGCATAGAAGTCACCTTCTGGCACATCCGATCCAATCTCATCCCGCGCCTCGGATAGAGCTTCAAATTCAACCTCTTTAACAGGACGATCCTGGCCAGTTCCACCATCTCTCCGTCGATTGATGGAAGCTATGACGTCTTCATCATCAAGACCCTGCAATTTCAACGCAACAGTCGGTCTTCTTTTGAGCCGAAGAAGGTCATCCATTGTTGCGACCTCAAAGAGGAAGTCATCCCACAATGAGTTAACGACTGCATCAATGGGGCCACGCGTATCCGGAATAGAAATGACTGACATGAGTTGCGGAAAATACGCATTACTGGCACTGCGAATAAGCAATCGCAGCGGCTCGCCACATGCTTCTCTGGTTCCGGGGCCAAGCCACGGTCGTGCACCGTTGCATGAACCCAAAGCCCTTAGTTCCATTCGCGCAGCCTGGCTCATCACGCGTTCTGCACCGCAATCACACGTGACCCAGATTTCGTCGAGGTCGCCTGAGGTTCCACGTTCTTCGATCCACAATTGTCGGGGACAAGGTGTGTGAGCGCCGTGAACGAACGCTTTCCAATCAATATCCCCCACATGACCCTTTCGACATGCACGTACGAAACGGACAGGCACGACGGCATATCTTTGCCCATCATCGTCGCGATAGCGATTTTTCTCAAGGGAATTGAGATGTATCAGCTTTCTCTTGCGATGTCCGTGAGATGTTGTTTCTGTTCGTTGGACAATGAACCATTCTGGAAAGCGCCATCCGATGATCTTTGGGTGAAATCCGTATGGTTCATCCACTATGGGAGGAGGCTTGCGCAAAGTCAGATTCTGCATCCCAACAATTCGTTCAAGCTTGCTGACAAGTCTAGGCTCATCAATAATCGGTATTCGGGTTCTGTCGTATTCCCACTGGTCAAGTCCTGCGATGATCACCGAGGAATCAGGAAGATCGACCATCGCTCCAGGGCCAAAGGTCGTGACAACTTGACTCGATCTCAACTGTTGTTTACTCATGGTCGCTCCGGCCAATCGTTAAGGTTTCTGACAACGACTTCAACACTGGTTTCGACATCCCGCATTGAGCGATTCGCGCGAAATTTCCTTCGCAACGGTGGGAGATTCTCGAGCCCAGGATCAAGAATATCATACAGAAGCCGCTGCGCATTTCCAACTTCCCACTGCTGGTATTGAAGGCGCGTGTTGGTTTGCAGGAGCTGGTCTGCAATACTATGCCAATCATCAAGCAGGCTTCGGCAACGGACAATAACGCTATCATGAAGAGACTGCGCATCACTGGCAGACAAACGATTGTCATGATTCTGTGCACGTCCTGCAAACCTCTCTGCCAGGTGCTCCAACGCTGCTCGCGCGCGCAGAATTTCACTTGCACCAAGCGGTGGCGTTAGCTCCGCCTTCTTATGACGGCACAATCCAACAAGTGCTGCCACCAGTGCTCTATCGAGCGCGCGCGGTGAGAATGGAGTCACGCTTGTGGGTTCAACAGCGCGATAAAAAGTCGCATGAAAACTTTCGAAACGTTCATAGTGTGAGCGATCTCGCGGCTTGTGGACATTCAACAAGGTCACGACAAGCCCAGGTCGCTCCGGGTCACGTCCCACACGACTCGTCGCCTGAATGTATTCAGCCCTGCTCTTGGGTTGACCGAGGACGACCATGAGTCCGAGACGAATAATATCAAGCCCCACCGATATCATATTCGTTGCCAATGCGACATCAACCCGATCACTTTCATAAAATTGCTGTGCCAGCCGGCGCTTGGCAGAAGCAACCTCGTTCGTAGAAACACGCGAGGTGAGCTCGATGACTTCATAGCCGATTGAACGGCTTGAAAAAATTTTGTCCTCCGGCTCTCGTCGTCGACGTTTGGAATATTGATCCAATCTCGTTTTGACTTCATCCTCAACAATTCTTCTGCTGCCGCCAAGCTCTCTAAGACTGTTGAAATATCCGAGTAGCGTCATATACGGATCCGCAAGGTTTTGTTTGTTGCGTTTGCCACCTTCACGATCGTACGCGGTCTGGGCTGCGCTGAGCAACGCCAGCGATGCCCGCAACTGCACCACCTTAAGACTTCTGCCCTGCGCCGCTACCCCTACGTACAAGCGTGCGGGTGTAACGCTTGACGGCTCTGTATGAGCGAAAAACGAATCTCTTCGATCAGGACCCTGCGGAGGAAAGACGGACACGAATGTACGTTCAAATAGTGCATTGATCTGTGACTGCGCTCGTCGCACCGTTGCTGTGCTTGCAATGATCTTGGGCCGCACAGTCTTCTCATCAATCCGGCGTGAAGCCAAGGCATCAATCGCCGTCTCATAAATTCCAGCAATCGTTCCCAGTGGGCCTGAAATGAGATGAAGCTCGTCTTGAATAATCAAATCGGGAGCGGGAAGGTGCCCACCCAGCGACTTGCCGACATTGGGTTTACTGGGGCCATAGAAACCATCCTTATCGTATCGCTCGACCAGGCCAAACAGTGTTCCCGTCTCACCGACCCAAGGCAGAGCTGCAAACTTGTCCACAGTGGCAATGATAAACGCCGGCAGCCGTCGATAGATTGGCTCATCAACGCCAAGAATCGGAAGAGCTCGATCTCCGCTGAAGTCACAATGATGGTTTACACAGTGCACCAGCAAGTTCTTCGGGCTGGTTTGATTTGGAACAAGACGAAATGAATCCGCCTCAAACTTTGTCCCACACCATGGACAATTCTCGATGGGAATTGGTGCAGGATGGCTCTTGCTGTTTGATCTGAATTGTCGCCACTTGGTGTATGCGGTATCCTCCGCACCAGGGCCTCGGTATCCTTGCCCGCCCATTCTATTTGGCGTTGCGGCGCTACCCACCCACAACCCAATTTCAAAAGGCCAGTCACCAAGTTTTTTGTTCTGCTCACGTTCCAATTCAAGTGCGCACATCAACGCTGCGGCACGACCAAGTTGGTCAAGCGTGAGCAGTCGGAGTGTGTAACGCATGAGCACGGTGACGCCGGCGGAACGGATACCGACATGGCGGAACCGCCGCAAGACCATCGTAAAGGCAGCAAGCCCAAGATATGCTTCGGTTTTGCCGCCACCCGTTGGGAAAAAGAGCAAATCAACAGTCTCGCGATCGTCATGCAAAGGATCAGCAAGGCTTTGCAGCGTCATCAAAATGAAAGCAAGCTGGAAGGGCCTCCACTTCGGCGGCTCCACCAAATCAGGAGGCGTTTGCCGTTGGATGGACTCACGATGGCGCGCAGCCTGAGCCATGGCACGATTGGCAATGCGAAACGCTTCGAGAACATCGGGGTCAGACAGTGCAACTATTCCAGCTTCAATGCGTTTTGCAGCACCGGCGGCATGGATCAATAAGTCCTCAGCAGTTTTTTTCTGACGAGGTTCGAGGCCTTGCAGCTTTCCGCTCTGTGCAGCGATCCAGTTACGATAATGATTGACTAGCGGAGAGAGTTTTGTTAAAGCCATTGCTGCATCAGTGAGCTGTCCGAGTGCTTCCATCTGAAGCTCAACATCGGCAATCTCTGATGGCGCGAATCGTTCTACTTCAGCAGTAGGAATCCAGGTTGTTCGTACAGTGTGACAGTTGCCAGTATCGTCACGTTCAGCTACAACCGACACTCCATGTCCAACGGCAAATTCATAGGCATCACGATAATGGAGATCGGCAACCTGCTCGTCCCAGTCGTCACCAAGTTGGCTGGAAACAGCTCCTCGGAGATCTGGTCGAGGGACAAATGGTGTTTTAGATGAAAGTTTGAGCATCGTCTGAAAGGCGAAAGAACGATAGCCCCGTTCGGGATTGGGGGTCCTATTGTTAACGAGAAAGATCGAGACAGAGCGCGAGCCGACTGGAAGTCGATTGGATTGCAAAATGCCTCCAATTTGACGACACGTAACCGTGAGCATCAGTCCGTTGCTATTGGGAATCGGGAAGTCTTTCCGTCTCTCGCCCGGTTTGGGAATAGTTACTGTGATTTTCTCTTCTCGTGGTATTCGATGGTAACCCTTCAGTGCTTTCGACCCTTGTGAAACTGAGCCGGGCTCGTCTTTTGCTTTTTCGCTTGCGCCTTCTTCTGTTGCTTGCGGTGTTTCTGGTTCGCCGGATTTGTCACCAGCTTCCCAAACATAGTCGCCCCATGCGATGGTGACGTCAAGTGTCTCGACCCTAGGCGCTGCCAAAACGCTCAAACCCATCGAGGAAGGAAGCAGGCTCCGTCTTGCTGCTGCCCTGTCAGGCGGCGAGGTATCATCCTGTCCGTCAGCATCTCCGCCGGAGTCGATTTCTTCAGTTGAGGTCTCGTCGACGCGTTGCTCAATTGGTGCGCCGGTTGGTACAAGAAAGCCGGTGAGATACCACCGTGATGGTGCGTCGGGCAGCAGCTCGTTTGCAAATGGGTGATCATTATCCGGACCAACAAGATCGAGGCGGAGCGCCTCAACCAACTCTCGTCGAATGCTTTCAGATGTTGCCATAGCTATGCCTTCTCTTTTTTATCACCAAGAAATAACAACTCTTGTAACGCATCTGCGGCCGGTTTCTTCTTGCGGCCTTTGGTCTTTGATGAACTCTTGTGGTCTTGTGCTGATTCACCGGCGAGAGCTTCTTCTGCTGCTCTCTGCTTGTTCAGCTCAAGCAACCGTACCAACACTTCATCTCTGATCGCATCCGGCCAGCGATAGCGCCAGGGCTTCTTACGCTTTCGGCTTTCTTCTTCGTCGTCATCTTCTTCGTAGTCGAGGATAAACTCGCAGGCTGGTTTGATGTCTGTCCAACCGTATGCATCCAGCGCTGCACGATCCATTTTGTCATGCAGCTCTCGCAACCGCAGAATATCCGGTGAGCTTTCTTCCGGATCGTGAAAGCGGTTATACGTTTTGGTCAGTCCTTCATCGTTTTGCACCATAAGTGCGGCACGAAGTTCGTAGTATTGCCTACCTGCTTGCTCAAGCTTCTGATTAACTTCAAAGCCAATAGGAAGCGGAAACGTTTCGAAGGAATCTGTCGGAGTATAGCGTAAATCATCTTTCATGGAAGATGCTGTTAGCCTAGACCAAGCCTCATGAACGCGGGATTGGAGTGTGCAAAACACCGCGTCTGTTTCGAAGGCGATGATTGCGAGTGTGTTGGCATAGACCATTCGGGAACTCAAAAATGTGAAGGACATGTGAGGAGTCGCCCCACAATTGATCACCAATACACGAGGCAGATTTCTGATGGCATGTTGCATTTCGGGGCGCGGCCTGAGAAACAACCACCATTTCTGTTTTCCTCCTTCATCCTTCTGTGCTAATCTCTCTGGTTTGACATTCTTCTCAACTAAACTGAGCAAATCGGGCCAGTCCGATGATACTGATTCTGGGTAATCCAAGGGAACAACTCCAGAACGAAGCCATTCCTTACGCTCCCTCTCATTCGCCCGTGACCAAGACCTGCCGAAATCGCGACGACAGAGTGGCATGTCACCGAAATTGATGACAAAGCGATGGTGGGCGTGAGTCGGGGTATTATTGACTTCTTCACCTCCTATATATGGAAAGATCACCTCTTGATTATGAGGGTTATTGTTGACGAGTCGCTGCATCATTGCAATTGAGTTCGCGACAGCCTTGCCATCTGTATCATCAAAAGTGAATCCCATGCCGAGAATGATAGGTCCTTGGAAACTCTTAGCAGCATTAGCCTTTAGCACGACAGGGTTCTCATGACCACCAGCGTGGAAAAGGTAGGCTGTAATAATCGGAACCACGCGACCATCAAGATCAAATGGTCCTTTAAAAGTTCCTTTTACTATCCATACAATGCTTACAATGACAGCAGCTTGACCAGGCCATTTGTAACGTTTGCGAGTTGCGTAGATCATTCCTTTGTGAGTGCATATCCACCGAAGGCCCGTATGCCGTGTATCCCCTTGGCCAATTGTGTTTGTGGCGATCAGACCGAAACAACCGTCTTTCCTAAGAATATTAAAAGCAAGACGAAAGAAGTGCGCAACGAGATCAGAGTTACCGTGAGATTCTTCGTGGAGAATTTTTAACCAGTCGAGATATCCCACACGGTTGCCATTCAGGAGCGTATTTTTCCCAGCAAATGGCGGATTTCCGACAATCGCATCGAAGCCACCATTTTGTCGGTCAAAAACTTCCGGAAACTCAATCTCCCAATGAAACGGCCTGATGGGAAAAGGTTCGCTCTGCAATCCATCCACCAATTCCTTTATATTCTTTTCCAGGTCGAATTTCTCAAAAAATTCAGTGAAGCGCTCGAGATATTGAGTCCGTTTTGCCAATCTCGCCTTATCAGTATCACCGGCAAAGAACGCCGCAATCACACAATTTCCTGCAATACGAACAAAGTCAAGAGCTTCATCAGCAAGATCAAGCTTTTCCCGTTTTAGCACGGGTGAAAGCAGCTCATCCGCCTCCAGTATCTCTTTGCGAAATGCTGCGGCACGGGCAATTCTCTTTTCAATCGCATCTTGTCCAAAGACGCGCGTTGGTTCAGAGCGCCAGTGGAAATCTGCAAGCTGCTTGCGGGTGAGTCCAACAAGTGAATCACCACATCGAATGGAATGATCAAGAAATGTGAACGGGTGCTCCTTGGCGAGTGTGGCCAGCCATAGGGAGAGTTTGGCAAGATCAACCGCCATCGGATTACGGTCAACACCATACAGACAACGTTGCGCCACCAGCCGCCGAGCGTGAAGCACTTCGTCTTCATCTGGTGGTATGAGCGGTTGCTGTTGGTGGTTATGCCATGCTTTCACTAACTCATCTCCCAGTTGCCGGCACGCCTCAACGATGAACGCACCTGAACCAACCGCAATATCACAGACTTTGAGATCGAGAAATTGATCAGGCGTGGGCCGGTCACCGAGTCGCTTGAGAATCGGCTCCAGGGTCTTTCGCACGATTGGCTCGGTGAGCGAACGCGGAGTGTAGTGCGATCCGCTGCGGCGTCTCTCATCGGAAGGCTGTAGGACCATGGCGCCTTTTGGAACAATGCCAGGTGTGGCGTTTCGGGCGATCCGCCGCTCCAAAGCAGCCAGCACGTCATCAAGAGCTTTGGCATTTTTCAGTGCTTCCGCAGCTTCGCCGGAGAGTTTTTGATCGGCTTGCTCTCTTAACCACTTCATGCGTTCGACAGGTTTGACGGCCAATAACTTCTCAAGGTTGATCGCCATCGGTGCACCTTTGGATTTTGCAGGCTTGAGCGCAATGGTCGCTCCATCTGCAACCTCGAGGCGGAAGCCGACCATCGTCTCATAAACACTGCCAATCTGCTCGACATCGAGTGTGCGATATGACAATCTCTCGCCGTCAAGAATGAGAAGATTGCGAAGAACACGAAACACGACACCATCTGAAACTAATGGCACATGCGCTGCGGTATCTGATTTTCCTTCAAGAAATGGATAGCGGCTTGGATCGAAGAGAAATCCTTTGCGCGCCGGCATCTTGAGTTGTGGATGTCTGCAGCCATTGAAGATAGCTCTAAACAGCGCCAGCAGTTGCGACCATGCGCCAAAGCGCTGGTCAATCGTATCGGGGTAGCGTTCATAATCCACACGCAATCGTTCAAAGAGACCATGAATCGAATAGTTCTGCACGAACACCGAAGAGGCAGGCATGAGTCCGCGATCCTCCGCATAGAGCAAGAAGACAAGCCGCAGTAGCACTGTCAGCAAACCGCCATACACATCGTTGGGGTTGCTTGCAAGTACTTCGCGCAGCAACTCACCCTTCGCTCGCTCATCTGCGGCTTGAAAACCGCGCAGTAACTCATAGAGGGAATCGAGAACTTGACGAGCGAGCTCTTCTGATACACGGCTTTGATATGCACGGCTCCGTTCAAGCAAAGCGGGAAGGCGCGATTCGCTTGGAGCGGAATAGAGACGATAGCGATGCAGCAGCATGTGAAGAGCACCGAGAATCGGTCGGCCAGCAACCTCCGTCATCGCCTCGACAGGGAATGTTATGCTGCCAGAATTCTCCCCACGTGGAGCGTATATGAGTCGGATTTGCAATCCATTCGTGAGCACGCCGATTGGTACTTTGGTTTCTCTGAGCAATCGCTCAAACCTTCGACTTGGCGAAGCTGACCACTGCGCTTCTTTGCCAGTGGCGGCTGCGTCGAGATCATCTCCAAATGGAAGCACCTTGGCAAGAAGCAACCAAGGGTTGGTTGCATCCTTGGGCTTGAGGTCTCGCAGCGCGAACGAGGGGGTAAGCGTCTCGTTAAATTCGGGGAGTGGTACACTTAAATCATCAGGTAGCGGACGCGCGGGATCGAGGCCAGCGAGGTAATCAGCGGGCCATTCAAGAAACTCACGAACGAAAGCGGGAAAGTCAGTTACTGCCACGACTTCACTTTCGTTCAGCTCAACGACTTGAGTGAATGGCAGAAATCTTTGCTGAATAGGTAGAAGATTCTGGTCAAGAAATACCTGGGCATCGACGAGGGCCGCTGCAGACACAACAAGTCCATCGGGTTGGAGGTATCCAATCCATGCTTGATGATTTCGTATGGCATTATCGACAGCCATGGTCTTTTCTCAAGTCTCTTCTTAGAATGAATAGTCACATTTACTAAGTCGCCACATCAACCCGTTACCGGCCAAAGATAAGCAAGGCCAATAGGCTCGATGCGAGATGACGCGACTTTATAAAAATCCAAAATACGAGCCGGCTCTCTTTGGATATCCCCTTCAACATTCTGGAGCCATCTTTGCCAGTATCTGCGGTTAGATTCGAGCTGGCGTTTTTCCTGTTCATCGAACTCAAGAAATAACTGATCGGGAATCGCCTTGTCGTATTCCGCAGCGACCCTCTTCTTTTGCTCTTCAAGTGTTTTCAGCATACTTTCCGATTCTGCCGTGCCTCGCTCAGCAAGTTTATTTACCGCGTCTGCTTTTGCATCATCTCCGCGAGTCGTAAGATGAGGCAAGAGCTCTTCGATATCACGCTGAATGGAGGTAGCAAGGCGCTGACGGACTGGTTCTGGCACATCCCCCTGCATATTTGGTCGCAAGGCGCTCTCCAACAAATCCATTGTTGTTGCTTCTCCCTCGCGGCCGTAGGGCTTAAGGGCGCCTTTGCGTACTGATGGCTCAATCCATCGAGCAGTAACAGTCAGGATTTCCTCGTGCAGCCTGACCGCTCCCTTTCCGTATAGAGATAGTCTTCCGATGAGAATCACACGAGGAATGGCATCGCTGGTCTGGGCCAAGCACGCACGCGAAAGATCATAATGAACGAAGCCCTGAGAGATGAACCGCCCAAGCAAGCGTTGAACGATTCGATGCTGAAGATGAAGCTGGATAACATCTTCAGCAATGCCATCAGGTGCAGTAAAAACAACGGGGCGAATTGGTGATTCCTTCCGCCATTGAAATGAATGCTTTCCGTCCTTCGGTGGAACACGCAAAACATCCATCGTTGTCGCCCAAGTTGGATCCGCACCATGGCGCGCTTCGAGAATAGGAAAAGAAAAGCGTGGAGGCATCCCACTCGTCGCATCGTCTGGTCTTAACGGATCGACGCCAAGCAATTCAAGAGAACAAGAAACCGCCTCGCGGAGTGCTTCGGTGTCAAATCCGATCCATTTGCGCGCATCATTTATGCGGCTTCGCAAATGATCAATATCTTCTTTGACTTCGATTTGCCTTCTCCGCGTGGATTCGAGCTCTTCTTCGGCGGTCGCCCGTTTTTCTGGATTGAGCTGTGCCTCATCGATCTTGCGTCGCAGCTTCTCAATATCATGATGACGAATGCCTTGCCGGAGAGACTCAGCTAACTGACTTTCGAGCACTTCCGAAAGACTGCCAAGCTCTTGCCGGATAATTTTCGTTTTTCGTACAAGAGCCTGAAGCACCCTGTCTTCCAGACGCTGCTCATAAAAGAAGTAATGGCAGTACACTTCCGAAGATGGCTGAAGTTTGCGATCGATGCGCCCGTTGCGTTGCTCAAGACGGCTGGGATTCCACGGAAGGTCAAAGTGGAAGAGGTTATAGCAGTGCGCTTGCAGATTGAGTCCTTCTCTTGCTGCGTCCGTGGCGACAAGGATTCGTACAGGATGCTCGGAAGGTGGCAGGTTAAATGCACGTTTAATCGCCTCGCGCTTGTCTGATGGCGTGGGGCCATGAAACACCTCAATGCGATACTCGGCAAGATGAGTATCCGCAATCGCTGCTCGCAACATCTCAACAAGGTATCTTCTCGTGTCCTCATACTCGGTGAAAATGAGCAGACGGATGTCCGTCCAGTGTGTGTTTGGTTGTAAACACGGCTCACCAGGAACGCGAACTCCTGGGCACATATTCGACTTGATCCAATCAATAAGTTTGAGGGTGCGCGCATCTGGAATACCTCGGCCTTGTTCGGCGACGCGCTCCATTTCTGTCAGAAGTGCTTTTTCCCTTTCAATGTCAGCTTTTTGAGTATCGCCAATCGTTGTGCCAGTTGTGAGTGCTACAGCGTCATCTTGCAGGGCTTGTTGTTCCTCTTCGCTCAGTTGCGAGCGTTCATCATCGCTTTCCAGCGTGCCGAGAAGTAATTGGTGATCGATGGGAAGAGCTTCTTCAGTCGTCTTGGCAGACTCTCCGGCCCAGATTTTTTCCATCGTCTTTCGATGAACACGAAGCGTCCGGGCAAAAGCCTCAACCGAAGACAGCAGTCTTTGCTGCAATCCTGAAATCAGTAATGCACCTTCTGCTTGTTTACGCTTTGTTGCACCGGCAAGTCTCTGCTGTCGAACTTCGCGGTATTGGTCGAGGAGTCGAGACAGTTTTAGTTCCGGCGCATCCTCGGGCAATCCGGAGATATTCTCCTGTTTGACTATTCGCTTTGGAAAACCGCCGGAGATCTCACGTATGTCATCCTTTAGACGACGTACCATCACTTTCTCTAAGTCCCGTTTCAGGACTTTCACGCCTCGAGTGAAACGTTGCGGGTCCATCAATTCGAGCAAAGCGCTGAAACTGTTCGAGTGTCCATTGTGAGGTGTCGCAGAAAGAAATAGCCGGTGCTCGAATCGAGGCGCAATATCCCGAATGGCTTTAGTGATGCGAGAATCGATGGCGTAACGAGCCCCACTTGCTGGCGCGGCATGGTGCGCTTCGTCGAAAATAAACAGGGAACCGGGACGCAAATTGTCAAGCCAATCCCTTAACGGCCCTGCGTACGCTTCGTCAATGAGCAAGCGCTGGGAAATAAGAAAACGAGGAAAGGTCATCCACGGGTTGACGCCGTATCCACGCTCCTGGCGAACCCGCTCGATATACATCCGGTCTAAGATTTCGAAAGTCAATCCAAATCTTGATTCCAACTCGTCTTTCCACTGCTCGAGCATCGTCGGTGGGCATGAAACCACAATCTCCCGAACACGTCTACGGAGCAGTAGCTCGATGGCAATAAGCCCGGCTTCAATAGTCTTGCCGAGGCCAACGTCATCGGCTATGAAGAGATTCACACGAGGCAGTTGAAGTGCTTTTGCGAGAGGCTCGAGCTGATACGCATCAATGCGTATCCCCGCTCGGAAAGGAGCCTGGAACAGACGCGGGTCAGTTGCTGTTATGCAATTCCAGCGCAGAGTGTGGATATAGGCAGCAAAGTGGCGAGGATTATCAAATCCCCGGTTGCCGATGGCCTTCCAAGTTTCCTCGTTCAGGATCTCTGTTTCGAGTTCGATATCCCACACCACCTCAAGAATCTCGCCCTGCGCATCATCATCCAGACATGCCAGACGCACAAGGGCGCCGTCCACAGGATTTGTCTCTGTCGATTCAACAAGATACGTTCGATTGCGAACGCGGACGATTTGGCCGGGTTCGGGTTTTGTTACTGTTTTTTGCAAGGACGCAGTCTGTTTTTGAAGTTAAACTGAATAATACTCCCCAAACTCCACACTTTTGATCGCGGCTTCAATTTGCAGCTACCAGTGTCTGCCGCCTTCCAATTTGACAATGGCCTGCCTGATTTGGAAGTGATATTCGTCAATCAATCGGCGGCGCAGATCTTTGGCAAATTCGCTACCATCACTGCGGGCGTTGGAGATGAAAATCCCCTGATGGAGTTTATTGGGTTTGCGAATCTCCGGCATGGTTTACTGTTACCCGGCTTTCCCAAAGTCGAAATTTTCTGCAAAATCAGAATTAGATAAGAACTAAATTATATATACAAAAGCTCTTTTGCAAAGGGAATTTGTTTTTCGTCTTAAAAAATTCCATCAGTCCAATTCAATGGTCGGACGCTGACCCACGTCTGTGAAAATGCAATAGCTTGTAGTAGCCAAGCCAGCATTGTGAAGCGAGTGACGTAAAAGCTAACTGAGTATTCCACAAGCGAAAAAATATTGACAAATTGTAAAATTTTCCTTATGTTTCGATAGTTATTACAACGTGCACTGCAACATAAAGCCTCATGAAAAGACATCGAAAAATTTCGTTCGCGCGAACGGAAGCCAAAGCAATTGTGTGGAAGCACAGTGCTTTGGCTTTTTTGTTTTTGGGATGATCTTTGTTAAGGAACTGGATGCGGAGAAGTGAAGTTGTCATCCCAACAAACCATATCGGACCATGCAGCCAACAAGGCCATCTTGGAAGAGGCGCAGATTGCCCTTGCTCTGTTAACGTCATTGTCCGGCGCAGTGGTACTGAAATCGTGTAAAAAAATGATGGAGTGATTTCTCAACATGAAAGAAATTGGCACTTCTCATCTTGATCAAAGGGAACAGCGGATAAGGGAGTTTGTTGCACTTGATCAACGCCGCAAATGGCTGCTTTTTCACCATAAAGACTTCTTGGCTGAATTTGAAGAAACCGAAAAGAGAATTGGCCTGAATCTCAAAGGTAAAATTTGGTCATTGCCAATTTATGATTGGGGTGGCAGTAACCAAGTCGCATTAACCGGGAATCCTCTCGAATTGACTGGTTTTAATGTGCTTTGGGAAGACATGTGGAATTTGCTTGATGATACTGCCAAAAAATTCTTAAGAAAATATGATTTACTTCCATTCAGTTTGGAAGACTTTGAATATAAATTCGACGTTTTAACGGCTTTTGTAAAGGCAGGAAAATGTACTTTCAAGGCAACGACATTTTGGCAACACGCAGATTGGTACGAGCTATCTCAAAAAGGAATGACTACGCGTGAAATTGTCGATTACCTCGCTGAAAAAGATCCCGTTTATGTTGATGCCAACATTTTGAATATTTTGCGTTCGAATGAAAAAAAAGATTGCAATGACTACAAAAATTTGTGTAAACTCGCCAAAATTTCGGGACATGAACTCGATCAAAAAACAGTGAAGAAATTACTAATTTCACTGGGAAGATTGTGGGCCGAGGAAGCAAAAACAGATTACGAGAATATTGCTAAGAAAGGGCGAAAGTATTATGTGCACTGTGACATGAAACTCCCGAAGGAAGTGTTTGATCAGATGCCACCCACACCGGTCTCGAAATCGCTGCGAAGGCTTCTCGAAGAATTTTTGAGACAGCAAAAAATATATTTATCCAAAGGAGGGCAGGCAGAAAAGACCATCGAAAAAGAACTGCGAAGAATGAAAGATAGAATAGAAAATTTGTATCAGGAATATAATTAAAACAATAACTTAATGAGGGGCCAAGAAAGATTTGATTCAGTCTCTTTAAAAGATCAGTAAAAATATTTTTATTAGGGTTGGCCGGTTGAATGATCGGTCAACCCTTTTTATTTACTCGGAGTTTATGTTATGTCAAGAAATTTAAAATTTAAGTTTTCGAGAATAGAAAGGCAGATGACTCAGTTCGATCTGTCTTTAGCCACAGGTATCGTCATAAGTAGAATTCAACGATTTGAGAGTGGCTACACTCAACCAACTAAAGCCGAAGTCCAAAAAATTGCTGAGGTGCTGCATGCCAATCCTGAGCAATTGTTTGATATGATAGATAATAAAATACCAAGCAAGCCAGGTTTTGTGAAGGGTCTTGATATTTGAAGAAACCACATCTCATTTTATTGCGAGCAATGAATGACAGTAGTACAGGTACTTGATTTCGAGCCGGAGCCTCTAAGATGAGTTCTACTCTTATTCAACCAATAACACTTCTCGAATGGGCACGAGCCTATGTCGAAGTGCTAGGCTGGTACATTTTTCTTGTCTGGGGTTACGACCGGAAAAGAGCGTG
>CAZISK010000067.1:0-15849 GCA_964541355.1 uncultured Candidatus Obscuribacterales bacterium | reverse complement strand
TCGTCCCGCTGTCGTTCTCCAAAACGCTCAGCCTGACCGCAACTTGAATACTTACTCGTGACCCATTCTTTTACGCTATGCTTTAGTATATCCAAAATTCAAGAGGAACGAGGGAATCGCGACGTGACCGTCGCCTCTCCCAAGTCTCCCCTAAGCAGGGACGTCGAAGTCGACGTGCGAGCTTTGTTACGCTCGAGGTGACGCTGGTTAGAACGTCTCGGCCGCCTCGCCGCCGTTGAAAGGCTCCGAGGTGAGCTTGCTCTCGTCAACGGGCACATACAGCTCGCGATTGTCGCTGCCGCAGGGACCGTTGTCAGCCACGGGGACCATCCGCTTCGTGAACTGACCGTGGTAGATCGTCTCGCCGGGCTTGGGCTGGATGACCCTGACGTAGCCCCAAGTGTCACCTCCGCCGGCATGCCCATCGACCAGCAGGCGACGGACAATGTATCCGCTGGGTTGGCTCATGATTCGCTCCGCTCTGCGAAGGGAGCCGATGCATCCGATCGGCTCCCTTCGGTAAATGGTGGTTCGGGTTGGTGGACGCAAAGCAGACCGACGACGTTAGGCATTCGGATCCTCGCCGCCATCCTCCTCGGGCTCCGCCAGGAAGCCGCGATCGAGGAACGCTGTGTTCAGCTTCTTCGGGTCGTTGATCGGAACGATCGTGACCAGGTCGCGGTCGATAGCGCCGAGCGTCGCCTGGCAGGCCTCGACCTCCGCCTTCAGCACATCGAGAGCCGCCGCCGCCTTGTCCTTGTCACCAGCCGGCGCGCCTTGCTTGTCGCGCTTCTGCTCGAGAGCCTGGCGCTCCTCGATACCGGTGTTGGTCCAGTCGCCGTGCCGGAAGGCGGCGACGAAAGCGTCGGACTCGCGCTTGCTGCCCTCGAGAACGATGAGCGGAATCCCCAGGCGCAGCGCGCCGTAGAACTCACGGCGAGCGACCTTGCCGCCGTTAGCGCCGACGACGAGCCCGCGGATGGGATTCCCGGACAGAGTCATCCAGCCCTTCATCAGCCCGAGGTACAGCTCCAGATCGTAGTCCCAATCCGGAGCGGCGACGGTGATGTCCGGCTCGAAGATGATGTTGAGGTGCTGCCGGTAGTCGATCCGGGTGCCCCACTGGTCCGGAACGAGGCCGCCGTTGGTGTAGTTCTGGGCGACGACGGACGCGGTCTTGGGTGTGGTGCTGAAGGCGATCGTGGGGAACGCCTCCGCGATCTTGCCGGGCAGGACGGTCGGCATGTCGTCCTTCAAGGTGCCGTCGGCGTTGGCGTTGGCCGTGCCACCGGACCAGAAGGAACCGCGGGCGGTGCGGACCACCTTGTCGCCGTCGTAGACCCTGAGGGCCTCGAGGAAGTTAGGAATAATCCCAGACGCGATTGCCGGGTCGATGAACTTCGCACCGACCGCGAGGCGAACGACCTCGCGAGCGATGCCGGCACGCGACACCAGCCCATGGACGAGCGCCGGGACGGGATCGCCCTTGCGCAGGATGATGAGCTGCGAGCCACGACTGTCGACGGTGATCTGCGGTTTGTAGGGAGTCATGTCTTTCTCCTTCGGTAAGTCGCATTCTGCGACTAGTGCGATGACTGACGCACAAAACTTGAGTGCGTCGTTTCAAACTTGCGGACCTCCTGTCAGGAGTGGAAACAAGAAAACAGCACCGGAACTTTGCCGACTCCCAACGAGTGCGGACGACAAAGTTCCAGCTGAATCTCTCTCTATCCCATCTTGCGCGGATGCCGTATGGCTCCGAGCTCGAGAAGCTTTGAGCGGATCGACTTGACGCTGTTCTCTGCGACTTGGACGGTCGGATGCTCTTCGAGCCAGGATGCATTGTTGGCGTACTCGTCGGCTTTGCGTCCGCTGCCCTTGATGAGCAGCACTTGCCAGCGACTATCGACCTTGCCGAGAGCGGCCCAGATTAGAATCTCCTCTTCGGTGATGCCTCCGCCGTTATAGACGACAAGCAGGCTGCGCCAGTCAGGCAGTTTCATGAGATCGGCGCAGAACTTCAGGCACTGACGGTATTCCGCACGCCACAGAGCTTTCTTGGGATCGAAGGGCGGATCGACGTCTTTCGCGTTTGGAACTTTGGCGAGTAGACGCAAAACTTCTTCCGAAAGCGACTCTGGTGAAGGTTTCACCATGAGAACCGATTTGAGCGCTGGATGCACCACAGTGTAGAAATCGTTCGCCTCGTTGACCTCGAGCAGGATACCGGTATCATCGGTTCCGTAACGAAGGTCGCTCGTCATAGCGACGATGCCGAGGATGGCGGCTCTCTTGACCTTGTGGTGAATGGCGGGCAGAACTTCCGTGATGCCAGGAACGATTTGCGTGGGGTCGCTAAGCTTGTGCATGCGCGTGGCGCCCATCACTCCGAAACCGTCGAAGTAGGGGTCACCAGCCTTTTCACCACCTAACGCTTTGGCAAGATTGTCCATGCCGACTGCGTGTTCGGGCTGCATCAAGCCGCAGCCGCCTGTCATACGCAGGAAGTAGTGCCGAGCATCGCGGGCGAAGTTGAACGCGAATTGCTCGTCTTCCAGGTAAAACGTGGCCAGGTTCTTCAACTTGGCGAGTAGCTCGTCTTTCGCTGTACCATTGCGAACGAACAATTGCTGAGAACTGTTGTTGGGTACACACCATTGTTCGAGGCGCCTCCCCCAATCAAGGAGGAGCTGGGATAGCGCTAGAACTGCCTTCTTCATGCGCTCCTCCTTTCGGGTGAGGGTTGACGGTGTCAGGGACTGTGGTCTCCAATCAGACTTTCTCCAAGCTCAAGCAGGTGTAGCGACTCGCACCACATCGTGGATTGCAATTGCTTTAATCGACTGCAAATCGCCCTAGCTCAGAGAATGAATACACCTTGAAAACAGAAAAAAGTAGTGCCCATACTAGGAAACTAGCTTCTAGAGAAGCAACAGACTATTACCGCTCAGAAAAGCATGTTCACACACGACCACAAGCTCCAGAAGAGTCAGCCGAGCAAGAACTCCTAGATTCTTCCTTTGAGGACTTGGAAACTCTGAGTAGACTTTAAGCCACCGCCCGTAGTTGCTGCGGCCTCAATATCATCAGACAAATGTCGGTCAGTCGAAAAAATATCGCCAGTATTGCTTGCCAGGATCACGGACGTCTATTCAAGCAACGACCAAGTTTGGACGGCCATCACACCATCTGATCCTTCAGAAATATCCTTAGACAGAGGTTTCAATTGGCGATATTGAGCAGGTAAGAGCATCATAGCGAGCTGAGACAGCAGAGGGAAAAGTGCAAAAAGGTGCAAAAAGGTGGAAAAGCGGTCTAGAGCGACGCGCTCTAGACCGCCTGTCCACCGATGCACCCATCACCAGCGCTATTCAGCACCGCCGTCCAGAACGAGCGGCTCGCCGTTGAGACAGCGAAGCTTGCCTGAGGCGACAAGCGCAACTGCCTCGGCAACCTCTTCGGCTGGGATGATGCGCTTCTGCGGGCTCTTGTCCAGAAGACGCTGCCTGGCTGCTTCCTCCGTGATGCTGTTGTGCGTCATCAGATTCCGGACCATCTTCGCGACCATATCGGTCTCGACGAACGACGGGCAGATCGCCACAACGACGATGCCCTCCTTGCCGAGCTCCATTCCGAGACAACGCGCCATGCCCACCTGAGCGTGCTTGGTCGCGGCGTACAGCGTGTCGTACTTGTAGCCACGCACTCCAAGAGTGCTGCTGATCAAGCTGATGGTGCCGGTCTTCTGCTCGCGCATCTCCGGCACACAGGCTTGAATGAAGTAGAACGAGCCATGGACGTTGACGTCGAAAACTCGCAGCCACTTCTTGTGCTCAAGCTTGGCGATGGCGCCTCCACCACCGATGCCGGCGTTGCAAACGAGGTGCCGAACCGCCCAGCCGAGCTCCTTGACCTTGGCGACGACGCTGGTTGCGACCGCCGGATCGGCCACGTCTCCGACCATGAATTCCGCCTGACGTCCGGCTTTCCGAATCTCCTCACAGGCGGATTGGAGATGTGTCTCGGTGAGACCGACAAGGAAAACCGGGCCTTCCTGCGACATGCGCAAGGCGCAAGCCTTGCCGATGCCGCGACCGCCGCCGGTGATCACGGTACAATGTTTGCTGCTCATACACTCTCCTTTCCACGTTCTGTAAGTTTGCGCCACCACCACTGGTGACTGAGCAGGTTGAGCAGACGCCGGATCAGCGTCAACTCTCCTGGAAATCGTCGCTTGATCGCCATGTCGACAAGGGCTTTGACGGCAGCCTTCCTGTCGGTCGACTGCATAAGCGAAGTGCCCTCCGGACCAACGATTATGTTGAGTCGAGTGCCGGTATCGTTGACCAAAACCAGGTTGCAGTTCGCGCCCTGAAGAAGGTAGAGCCCCCTCTTCTGCATGTCATCCACAGTCGTGTTGCAGGTCGTTTTGAATGCGACCAGAAAAATGTCGGGTCGCTTTTCACGCACCTCGGACAAGAATTTTCGGACTTTCGCGAGCTGAACGGCAGGATTCGGTTGCTCACGCGTTTTGAGACGCGATCCGTACTTGCCGCCCTCCCCGCCGTCGGCAATGACGCCGTCATAGTCGACCATGGCGACATTCATGAAGATCATTGCGGTGGCAGGGTCCTGAACCAGCTCGTCGAAAAGCTTTTCGACATCATCGTTCGTCTCCAGTTTGCTTGCTCCACCACAAGCCATCTTCGTCAGATGCAACACAACTTCGCTCGAGTGACCGGAATGCCTGTTGCAGAGCGCTTCCAGATTTCTGGCGGTTTCACCATAGGCAGGCGCCGTAAGCGCCAGATGCGGTCGAACGTAGCTGACCGTGCCACCACCAAGAATTTGAATCTTTGTTCTACTCATGCAGTCACCTGTCGAGTTTGAGAGAGATGGTGCTTCAGCCCTTGCTTCCACTGGAGGCAAACCAGGACTGAAACACCACTGCAGTTAATCGACCAGTCCCGAGGTCGGCACTCCAGGTGCCGACCTCGGTGGTATCATCAAGCGATCGGTTACTCGCCGACCTTGTCGGAGGCAGCCTGTACGGCGGCCACGACCGGCGTCTCGCCAGCGTTGCTCTCAGCCGGAGTACCGCCGGCATTCAGATTCTCGCCGTCCTTGCCGGAAGGAGCCGGCGCCGAGATCAAGAGGGACAGCGCGTCCTTCAGCGAGGCATCGAATGCCGAGGCACTGTCGGTGCCACCAGCCTCGGCCTCGCCTTCAGCCTCGCCACCTTCGTCCACGGCAGACTTGAACTCGTCCGGGAGACAGGCGTATGCCACCTTCAGCATGCCACCGACCTCGGTCTCCTCCATCCCAAGCTCCAAGAGCGACTCCAGCGCGATCTCGACGTAGGCAGTACACTGGCCGATATCACCCACCTGCATCGAGGCGAAGGCCAGATTGGACAGGATGACACACTTGGCGAGCTCCACTTTGGCGAGCGCTGCGACGAGCGCTTCGCTGCCGCCCGGGACATCACCCTGCTCGATCTTGCGCGTAGCGAACTTGACCGCACCGGGTACGCTGCCGAGCGCGTTCACCACTCCCGGGAAGCCCTTCATGTGAAGCGTAACCGTCTTCGTATCGTCTTTCGGTTTCATCAGATGACTCCTGTGAAAGAGTTGATTGTTAGGACACCTCACACAGCTTCTGCAACCAGAACTGCCGTGGTATCCGGGTAGGGAATCGCCAAACCTGGCTTGCCTCCATCGTCGGCATGAAGCCAGGCATGATCCTGATAGCGATGCTCGAGAATCCATGGATTGAGGTAGCTACGGCAAACCACAACTCGATATCCATGATGGGCGAGCTCGTGCTTCCACTCTTCCAGAGTGAAAACACCAAATTCTTCGTTGACCTCCATCTCCCAATTGGCCAGGTAGTCCTTCTTGGAAAGGAATTCGTTGGCCTCGTGAAGACCGAGGTAGAACCAGTTCACACCATCGATGGCGTGTTCGGTGAACTCGACGCCCGGATGCGGCGACTTGTTCTTGAAGTCGCGGGCGAAACGGCGAAACCGCTGTTCGGTCTCCGCGTCTAAACGCAGCCAGATCTTGCCTTCCGCACTCGGCTTGATGCCGTCACGAATAATGATCCGGCCGCCAAGCTTGAGCTCTTTGCGGGTGTTCGCCAGTGTCAACCGCACCTGGTCACGGTCGTATTTATTATACGAGTACACCTCGTGAATCACCGAGGATAGTATCACAGTCGACAGACTGCCCGAGGGAAAGCGCTGTTGAATGATGTTGCCTCGCACCACCGCAACGTTATGATGCGGGAAGTGCTGACCTTCGGAGGTCCGGAGCAGCTCGCTGGAAAGATCCATCCCGAAGATTTCGGACTCGGCGAAGAGCGTCGAAAGGTGGATCAATAGCGTACCTGTTCCACAACCTTTGTCGACGATCTTTCCAGGCCTGACATGCGGACAGATGTCCTCGATCTTGACCGCCAAGCTGGCATCCATGCCGGCGGAGTAGATTTTGAAGTCGCGGCCGTGCGACAGCTCGCCGTCATCGTTGAGGAGAACATCCGCGAACAGCTCCGAGATGAGCTGAGGCAGATTGTGCGCTTCAAAGACCTTGGCGGTAGCGTCGGTAGCGAGCGCGCGCCAGTCGCCGCCTGTGCTGATGGCAGCGTGAAGATCGGCGGGCAGCTTCCCTTTCGCCACAGGCACTACGCTATTGTAGCCATACTTGGCAAACAGACTGAGAACATCCGTGTTCGAGCTAACCAGGACGGTATCTGCCGGATCGAGCTTGGTTGCGCCATCGCTCTCTTTCTCCACCACAGCCTTCAGATGGTTTACCCATAGCTTCGAATCGCTGATGTCCGGAACAGCATGGATTTCGAAGCTGCGACCGAGCGCTTGCGCCAGACCGCCGACAATCTCACGACGCTCTGCCAGGGTAAGCGGATGACGCTTGGTGCGAGACTGTTCACAGGCCGTGATCACGAAGACGAGCTTGCACAGACGATCGGAGTCGATCTTGTCCAGCGCGTCTTTGAACATCGCTTCCTGATCCCGAGTGACGCCATGCCAGCGACCGACCAGGAGCAATTTCTCGTAAACATGCGGCGGATCGAGCCCATCAGTGGCTTCGTCCGCTGAAGCCAACAATTCATGAATCATAACGGCCTCCATATTCAAGGAGCACTACGCGCTCGAGGCGTGCGAAAAGCTCTTGCAGAGACAGTCTCCGCAACTAGCGTCAGGCGAGCTGAATGCCGCCGAGAGACAGGTTACAACGTTCGACAATGGTCAGCAAAAGCCTCGCATTGTTGAACGAATCATCCTTGCCGGAGTGCAGCGCGCCCTGGAAGTCTAGTCCGAAGAGCGCCAGCTTCTCGGGCAGGCTCAAATTGCGAGTTTCGCCGGTCAGTAAAGACAGAATTGTCGAAACGTTGATGTAGCCGTTGCCGAACGGACAGGCAAGCCCGAGCAACTGGCATTGAATGCGAATCGTCTCGAGCTCGTTATCAGCGTCGGTAACCAGAGTGCGATTCCTCGCTCCGTGCTTGGTCGATAGCCGACGCAACGCTTCGGAGAACGGCATGCCCTGCCGCCTGAGCTTTGCCTCAGTCCAACCGGTCAGCTCCGTGCAGTACGAGCTGATCTTCGACATCGTCGGAATGATTGGCAAGCTCAGCGATTGAACGATTTGACGAGCTCGAATATCGACTGTGGTCAAGCCGAACTCGATGATCTCCTGCCGCTCCCCATCTGGAAAGACATTGTCCGGATAGCACGAGAGCTCCAGATCAAGCACGTTGAGAATGTGTGACTTCATGGGTGACCTCCGATTCGGCTCAACAGCCGGTATACACCCGCCTGCTATTCTGGCAGACGGATTAGGACAGGGGAAGAATGGCTCTAGTCGAGCGGAAGTACCCATTTCAGTTTTTGTTACTGAGGCAGGTCATGATGTTTTAATGTGACTTTGTTTCGAAGGAGCTTCCGAAATCTTTTGAAGAAGAAAACTGTGATGTTTATAGCCGTTTTATAACGTCAGGCTCAACGTAAAGTAACGATAGCGGCTCTGTTCAGATTGTGAATGTTGAACCTGGTTTATCATCTTGTAAAGCCGACTCCAGCATCGATTGTGCAGATCAAGACAATTGAGAACGCTCGAATATGAGCGGAAACCAAAGATTGTCCCAAGATAGCGCAACTAGCAGAAGATGGTCAGACAAAGAAACCAAGAGGAGCGATCTATGTCCACGTCCACTCCACTTCGAGCCAAGCCGCCAAGAGGCATGCGAGATCTGCTTCCAGACGAGGTGGCCTTGAGAGACTGGGCCACTTCGGTGATCATCGCAACATACAAAAGCTTTGGCTTCACGCGCATCGAAACTCCAGCAGTCGAGAGCATCGAGCTGTTAAAGCGCGGCGACGGGGGGGAAAACCTGGCGCTGATTTACGAGATCCTGAAGCGCGGCGAGAAGCTGGACAAGGCGCTGGAAGAAGGCACCGCCTCCGGTGCCGCCTCACTGAAAGATTCATTGAGCGATCTGGGACTCAGATTCGACCTCACTGTGCCGTTGGCGCGCTTTTACGCCAACAACAACGCAGCTATACCCAACCCGTTCAAATCGATTCAAGTCGGATCGGTCTTTCGAGCTGAAAGTCCGCAAGCCGGTCGATACAGGCAGTTCACCCAGTGCGACATCGACATAATGGGCGTCAAAGGAATATTTGCCGAGCTCGATCTATTGGAAGCGACCGCCCAAGCGCTCTTGAATCTTGGATTCGAAGAGTTCGTCATTCGAGTCAACGATCGAAGAGTTCTGACAGAGCTTGCCACCCACTGCCAATTTGAAACATCGCGGCTGGAGAGCGTCTTCATCGCCGTGGACAAACTCGACAAGATTGGGCTCGATGGTGTCGCGCAAGAGCTAGCTAACGGAGGACACGATCAAGCGGCAATCGCCAAGCTGACCGATCTCTACCGTCCAATTCAGCCTCTGATCAAGGAGAGCGCCGGAAGTGGACTGAGCCAGTTTCAAAAGATTGCCGACATGCTGCCGAAGTTCGAATCCAGTCAGGCAATCGACGACTTGAAGCAGTTGATCGGCGCAATCGACAGTCTGAGCCAGGGTAAATTCAAAGTCTCATTCGATCCAACTCTCGTTCGCGGAATGGGCTACTACACAGGACCTATATTCGAGGTCGGCATTCCGGGGCTGTCTTATTCAGTCGCTGGGGGCGGACGCTACGACAAGATGATCGAGAAGTTCATCGGGCGGGAGGTCCCCGCCTGCGGATTCTCAATCGGTTTTGAGCGAGTCATATCCGTTCTACAGGAGAAGGGATTTCAGCCGCCTGACTCGATCGAGAAGCTAGCGTTCATTTACGATCCTGGCAGAGACTCCGTTCAAGACGTGCTTTCATGCTCAAAACAACTGCGTTCGGATAAAAGATCGGTGTCGCTGACAGCAAGGAAAAAGGAGCTGAAGAAGCAGATCGATCAGCTTGCCGAACAGGGTTTCACCTCGTTCGTAGTATTCAAAGGCGACCCGAACAACATCGAAATCAAGTCTTTACCGTAGATCTCTGTGACAGTGAAAAACGTTGAGGCCTCGCATGGCGTCGCCCCAATCATGGCTGTAGATGGGCGACGTCATGCGTCGCCCTCAACTTTGCGAAGCACCGGTTAGCTCACTGCCACCATTGATAATGGCGCGTCTGAAAGTAAACCAGGGTTGCCGAGATTACTCCAAAGCAAGCGCCAATGATTGCGCCAATCCACCATTTATCGTCCATGATCTTCAGCAACAGGCCGCCCGCCAGACCGAGAATGAGCGCCGAAGAGCCGATGACGAACCCGACAAGCACCTGTCCATGAAGGTCGAAGGCACGGGCGAGCATCATGAGCGTCACAAATCCACCGCCGACGAACATGAAAAGCGACATCGTCGAAACAATCGCGCTTGGACTAATCGCCTTGAGCACCGGCTTGGAACCCTGTTCCGATGCTGCAGGTGATACGTCGTGAGACGAAGCTTCGATGTCGGAGCTCGCGTCAATCTCGTTGTTGTTTTCGCCCGCCATATCCCTAGATTCTCTATGATTAGTCTCGGAATTAAATGCCCAAATGGTGAGCCCTGGAGTTATTGTCGGCTCTTGTTGATTATACAGAAGCCGCAATATTCTATGCGCTAGCTAGTAATAGCTCTACCAGGAATTTAGGTAAATGTCTGTCTCACCAGACGACTCAGTGGTTGCACTAGCGCTCAGAACACATTAGGCTGAGTTAATTCACTGTTGTCCCAGCCACAGCCCACTCATACCCAGGACCTAAAAGCCAGTCTCATCTCACACGGATCTCTTAGTACCTCACCGAGGTTCTGACAGAACCGGATGTTGAACATCCGCAGAGCGGTTCTGCGCGAGACAAGGTGCGGACACGTGAAACGGCTCGATGTTGCATTCCAACACCCCAACCAGACGGAGGTCACCATGACGCTCGTTATCTTCCGCTTACCCGACAAGACGCTGGTCTGCAAGAATGTGTACAGTTTCCCCATACCGCCCATCGGGCACACGTATGTATTCACCAAGAAGAGCTACGTCGTCGAAGGCACCGCAGAGCCGCTCTCCCAGCAAGGCGGCTTCTCCCAAATTCTCGACCTGTTGCGCCTGGAGTACGACGACGCCAACACGGCCGCCACAGCCATCGCCGGAATGATCCCGCTCGACGCACCGAAGCTCGAGGTCGCGACAACGATCACGATCGCGACCGAGCCGGACAACGTGCTGTTGGTGCGACTAGGTAAGCCCGGCAACAAGCCGGCTGCCAAGCCCAAGACAGTGTCGATGTTCGACCTGGACGTCAAGTCACTGGTGTCCGGCGACGCTTCCAGGCTCAGGCTGGCCGTTCCCTCCCTCGACATCAAGTCACTGGTAGCAAGGGCACAGCAGGGCTTGGACGGTCTCCTGAAGGCCAGCACGAGCCGAAGTCGAAGCCGCAAGCGCGACGGAAGCTCCGGCAAGTAGCGCCACTGATCGAACGTGAACTCGGGAATAAGCGCCCCGCTGCATCGTTTGCAGCGGGGAGGCGTCCAGACAACGAAAAGCGAATGCAGGATGAGCACCACCCGTGATGCTATCCGCTCACCATAGGCATTCGTTTCGGCTCTCGGACGAGCGCCGAAGCTGGCAGTAGGACCGGAGATAGCCCGGTCGGGTGCGCCCAGCACGAACTGCCACAGGTCACACGAGTAACAGCGATGTATGTACGCGTCGCTGCGAACTCGATTCGGAAACCTCAGGAGAACGAAGCACATGCGAAGCGCATTCCGCCAGCTGGTCCGCACTCGTCACCACAAGGGACTTTCCCGTCGCAGCCGGCGGGGCATCAACCTGTTCGACGGCCCCACCTTCGAGCCCATGCGCCCGCGCATCGGCGATCGCTCCGAGATCTCGGAGCGCACCGAGGCGATTCGACGATACCTGACGAGTCAGATCAACCGGCCCTTCGATGAGGTCTACCAAGAGGTCTGCGCCTACGACGGCGTTTCCCAGCCCCCCCGCGAAGTCATCGAAGCGGTGACCAACATGGTCCACCGCAACACGACCATCGTGGATGGCGAGGTGCGCCGCAGCAACGGCGGTGGTCTCTTCCGCGACTTCTACGTCCATCCCGAGGACGGCACGCTGCAGTCCGCGAACAGCGCGTCGGTTCCGCAGCCCCGAACCAAACGCCGCCCCCGCACCAAGTTCCTGCAGGTCAACCTAGACGCCAAGCGCAGGTACGTGCAGATCAGCGGGACGTGGTTCCTCGTCACCTTCGGCGAAATCGACCAGGAGCAGTTCAACGCAGCCCGCATTCGGGCCGACAAGGCCAAGCAGCCGCTGATCTTCGACTGGGTCTTCCGCACCGAACTGCCGCGCGACTTCGACGCCGCCCGGGTCAGGCTCGAGCGGGAGTGGGGCGCGCCGATCTACGCCGTCGAGAAGCGGCAGATCGCGAAGCGGGAAGTTCGGCGGGTGAACCAGCTGCTCGCGACGCAGCTGAACTGACCCTAAAGCGACACGAAGCACGGGCAGCGGCAGCCCGTGCTCTCGTTGTCGCTCAGCTCTCACCTCCAACGTAATTGGGAGGTCGAGCCGACTGAAGCCGCACAGTCGGTTCGACCTCCACGACAGCACGAGCGCACGGGCCAAAACCCGTCGCTCGTTCGCTTTCAAAAACATAGGCTGTGGCCACAAGGTGTGGACCGGATGATAGCCCGGTCGGGTTCGATTCCCGAGCAGCCGCTCCGTTAGCGCAGGATGCGCCGTTTTCTCACATCTCCTCCGGCATTTACGCCGGAATCACCCTGCCATGCGTGGTGGCAGACACCTAGTCCAGCCATCCAGGAGGCTGTCACATGAAGAACAAGTTCAACGGCGCTCACTTCGAAACCGAGAAAGGTTTCAGGGTCAGCAAGAAGGAGTTCGAGGCGCTCAAGCTGCGGCTGCCCGACTTGGGCTTCGCCTTCTCCAAGCGCTGCCACATCACCGACTTCGTCATTCCCACCAAGGGTAGTGTCACCAGGCGAATGCGGATCGAGACGACCGGCGAGGGCGACGATGCCGCGACCCGCTGCATCCGCGGCTTCAAGAACCACCCGCTGAAGGGAAAGAAGGGCAAACACGTCCGGCTCGAGGACGAGAAAATCGTCAAGCCCAGTGTGGCGATCACCTTCATCACCAGCGCGATGGAACGTCTCAAGGCACCGATCCCGTACTACAGGAAGAAACGGCTGCTCTACCAGGGCAAGCACGATGGGTTCGACTTCGTCATCGCCCTCGATCGCGCTAAGGAAATCGGCAAGTTCTCCGGATACTACGTCGAAATCGAGACACTGCTTCCGCTCGGCAGCACCGAGGACGACGTCGAGAAGGCGCTCGTGGTCATCGAAGCACTGGCTGAAACGCTCTTCGGCGAGAAGCGCAAGCCCAAGATCAGCTACAGGCGGATGCTGAAGAAGGCCTGGAAGCGCAAGAAGCAGAAGAAGGTCAAGAAGAAGGCTAAGAGAAAAGCGCGCCGCCGAGAGCTGAAGCGCCACATGACAGCCTACGCTCGCCTCATCCACAAGGTCGCTCCCAAGCAGAAGGCCAGGAAGAAGAGCGAGACCGACAAACCCAAAGATGCGACGGAATGAGTTATCCGGCGCACACCGGCTAGCACCGGCGAGTAAGCGCGCCGCAGTTCACACTAGTGGCACTCCTCCTCCCCGCCGTCTCTTCGAAGAGCCACTGTTCCGGACCACCGGACTCTGGCTTTTCGTCCTGAAATCAGACTTACTACTCGCTTTAGTATTTTTTTTTGCAACACGGCAACAAAAACCACACGCACCGCCCACGCCACCAAGCAAAGCATGCCAAAGCGCTTCCACCGCCCGAGAACGAGAAGAAGACATGACGCGACAAAGCGCGCATAACCAGCTCCGCCTCGTCTCAGGAGTGAGCATAAACGACGCATACCTTCATGAGTACTAACTCACCGGAATCTGGAACCAGAAGCAGCTTCCCTGGCCAACCTTGCTGGTGACACCAATTGTGCCACCATGGGCCTCGACAATCGTTTTGCATATTGCCAGCCCCAATCCGCTCCCCTGCTTGACCGTACGGTCCGTACGATTGGCTTGTTTGAATCGCTCGAACACTTGAGGCAGGAAGTCCTCGGATATACCTTTGCCTTGATCGACAACGCGAATCTCGACGGTACCGCCGGATTGGCTCGCTACCACAGAGACCGTGGATTGTGCTGGAGAAAACTTGATGGCGTTGGAAAGAAGGTTGATTACCACTCGCACTAGCGCTTCTCGATCGGCTGTAATCTCGACGTCTGAACTGCCCACTTCGATGGTAATCTTACTCGCTTCGGCGACGCCGGACAGGGCGTCTACCGCCGACTTGAATACCTCTGCCAATTTCAACCTGGACTTCGTCAGGCTGATGCGACCGCTCTCCAGCTTATCTAGATCAAGCAGCTCGTCAACCAGCAAAATCAGCCGATCCACGCTCAGCTTCGCTCTGCTCAAGATACTGAACATATTGCCGGCGAGCCCACCATACTCCCCACGCACCATACGATCGAATGCCGCTTTCGTTGATACAAGCGGCTTGCGCAAGTCTTCGCCGAGCATGCGGCGGAATCTCTGCTTTGCGCGCTCGAGTCGATCGATCTCGGTTACATCACGCGCGACACAGAAAAACAGTTTTTCCGCCGGCTCCCAGGACACCGACCAGTGCATGATGAGCGGTTCTCCAGCGGCCGACTTAAGTGTGACGGTCAACTGCTGAGTTCTACCTGCACTCTCCTGCGCGGTCAGGAACAGTTGACTCATGGACTGGCGATGGCGCTCTTCAATGTATTGAACTAGATGGGTCTCGAGCACCTCTCGAGTATCGAAACCCAAAATCTTTTCCCATGCCTGGTTGGCCCTGATAATCCGCTGATTGGCGTCGAGAGCACAAAGTATGTCGATGGTGTTCTTGAAAATTGCTGATTCACGATCGAGCGAGTCGTTGAGCTTGTCGGCCATCTCCTGAAATGTCTTGTCTAGAATCCCTATTTCGTCGTTAGCCGAATCGGTTGACGGAGCCCAGTTCTTGTACGTAGCCAGCCGCAGACTGTTTTCATGCATGCGCCTGATTCTGTTGACGATATCGTCCGTGACGAAAACCTTGAGCGCAATAGGAATTGCCAGGTTGGCAAGAAAAAGAGTAGCAACGCAGATAATTACAACGAGTTTAGAAGCATCGCGCTCTTCCGCCAATCGCTCCAGCTCGGCGCTTTGACGAGCCAGCAAGATCTTCTCATTGTCGGTAACAATCCCAAGGGCTTCTCTAACCCTAAGCGCCAGTACCAACTGCGTCGGCTCATCTACGCGTTCGTTCTTGTCTGCGAGTGCCTGGAGCTCTCTCGCCAACTCAAAACTGTTGGTCCAGTCAACCTGAAGCCGCTCAATGCCATCCAGAAGCTCGCTGCGACCGACCATATGGCGCAGTTTGTCGAGTTCCTCGTTCATGAGCATGAAATTACGCTCGACCTTAATTTTGAGCTCCGGCGATAAAGAGACCCCGTACTCAGCCATTATAAGACCGGTTTCGCTGCCCAGAAAGCTAAGATCGTGCAGCTTGAGATTGATTGCGTGCGCATCGCGCTGAGCCCTGACCTCCTCATCATAATTGACCAGAAGAACCGCCAGAATGGGGATGAACAGGAGTTCGATCAACACCGGAAAGCCGATCACGAATAGCCATTTGTGAAACAGTTTCATGTGTTCGTCTCCTCTTGAGACTTCCACTGTTTCAACCTGATCCACACCGTTGTCCCTGATTCAGAAGAGCTCTCTATGCCTATTTCTCCACCATGGGCATCGACAACTGCTTTAGAGAGAAGCAATCCAAATCCTGATTGCCCGTCGGAGCGCTCAGCCGACGAAAGCGTCTTGTACCGATCAAAAATCTCGGCGAGCTGCTCTTTTGAGATGCCGGGGCCTTCATCTTGCACACCGATCTCGATCCAATCCCCGGCACTTCGCGCCGATAGAACAATTCGTTTGCCAGGCGCAGAGTGCTCAATTGCATTACGCAAGATATTGGACAGTACTTCCCAGATCCTATCGGGATCAGCATATAGACTCTGTTGCGTAGATACAGATTTTTCAATCTTCAAATTCGGTAGCTGCATTTTCTGGATCAATTCATCAAACAGAAAGTTGACGTCTATCGCGACACAATCGAGGTCTATGTGGCCGCTCTCTAGCCTCTCCAGATCAAGCAACGAGTTGATCTTCTTCACTACACTTCGTACGCTGTCCTTTTCACTCTTGAGTGAATTCGCGAGT
>CAZISK010000066.1:0-15890 GCA_964541355.1 uncultured Candidatus Obscuribacterales bacterium | reverse complement strand
CTTTCGCTCGTCCAGACTCTCTCCTCCACGTTGAAAACTATTAAGTGCCATCGCCGTGTGCAACTTCTTCCGCGCTGAATCAGATCCAGCCGATCCATAGCTGTCGAGCTTCTTCCGCGCATCCGAGCCGTTCTTATCGAATGGGGATCGTAGAGAATTGACGATCACAATGCTTGGAAATGCACTTTCTTTTTTCAATTTCATCAGGACGTTGTGAAGATCATCAGCCGACTTAACTGATTTCAAGTCCTTCTCGCTAGCCTTGTCGTGAGCCTTGTCTGGGCGAGCAACAACTTCTACCTTAAGGTCATCATCCTTCGCCACCGCGAGAATTGTCTTTTTGATTTCCTCTCTATCAATTGAAGGACTCTTACTAATTAGAGTGTGCGGTTTGGTTTTCGTATCAATCAGCTCCCCACCGCCATCTTTTTGCGTCACCTTGATCGGTTTCTGACGGTAGTCTATGCCTAACTTATCCGCGTTGTCCCTCACGGCCTGGTGATAGGTCTTCGTCAATAGAACTTGCAATAACTGGCTCGTATAGGAGCGCTGCGCGTCTCTCGTAGGCATTGAATGGCGAATCGAATACAAGAAATTCTGTGCCTTCGGGAACAGGCTCATTGATACCGTCAGTAGTGTCCGGTGTATTCGGGTCCTTCAGGTCGCGACCGATCGCAGACGCCATGTTTGAGAAGGTGTTGCGAAAACTGTCACGTTCTAACAGCGTTATCAGAGGTGTTCCAGTTACACGATCGGTTTTTGCTGACTCAATAGGATCGCGTTCGTTCTTATTAGATTGCCCCATTTTTCACCACCAAAAAAACTCGCAAATAGGTAGCCCGGCTATCACCGGTCCTAAACAATGCGATTCATCCCAACAATGGAAGCCTACCGATTGAAGGTTGTGAAATGGTTGCGACCTGATATGCCCTTCTAAACTGAGACGGTGAACCTGACGGATACCAGTTCTGATAGACTAATGCTCTAACCACCGTGCACAGGAAATTTTTGGGTGTTTACAGTAATACATGGGTCGCTGATGTCTGGGGAAATTAGAATCTGTTTCTCCGAAACAAAGACCGCACGCAGCGGGACGCTATATTTTTGATGAACCGTTGAGTAAAAAACTAGTCCAATAGTGTTTCTCCAAGATCGGTGAGATCACATGCATAAGATATTATATGTAGAAGACGAAGTGGCCCTGGCACGCTCGGTAAGAAGCTACCTTGAGGATTTCGCATACCAGGTTGATATTGTCCACATTGGCAGCAACGCACTTGCCGCTCTTGCTCAGACCAAGTATGAGCTTTTGATTCTCGACTGGTCACTGCCGGACATGACCGGGCTGGATATCTGTAGAGCCTATAGGAGCAGTGGAGGTGACGCTCCGATCCTATTTCTTACGGCGCAGAACACTATGACCCACAAGGAGCTGGGCTTCGACAGTGGCTGTGACGACTACTTGACGAAACCCTTCGACCTGCGCGAATTAAACCTGCGAGTCAAAGCACTCCTGAAGAGGGGACAGCCCGCCGCCAAACGATTGCAGGTGGGAAGTCTGGTGCTCGACCAGGATAATCTGCGAGTCTACAAGAATCAGGAGGAAATCCTGGTCACGAAGACAGAGTACAATGTGCTTCTCGCTCTCATAAGCAATCCGACAAAGGTTCTCAGTGTCGATTCGATCATCGAGACTTGTTGGCCGGAGGGAAACAGACCGGCGAAGGAAGCACTACAGATGGTGATCAATCGACTGAGAAAGAAAATCGATGCACCGGGAACAGATCAGAAGAGTTCAATGATTCGCAGCATTTTCGGAAGAGGTTACACGATATCCCCTGAGATTAAGAGCTGACTCCGTGCTTAAGTTTGGAATTAGGTCCAAGATTCTCCTTCTAATCTCGACTATTCTCGTGTTTGAGATAGGATTCTTCATAGTCCTGCATCAGATTATGGAAAACTCGCGACGTTTGGTTGAGCAAGAGAAGCATGCTCGACTCGTGAGAGAAGTTGCAAACATGATTGGAAGAACGCTGGGTACTGGTCACTCAGAACTCGAGGTCTACCTGGCGACACGGAACAAAGAAATTCTCGACAAGCTGAATACTCGAAACGATGCGGTAACGGCGAACATTCGAAAACTGCGCGACCTTTCACAAGATGATGGAGAGCTCCGTAAGGCAATAGAAGAATTGGCTGAAGTTTCGCACAAGATCATTTTGATGCAAGGTGTTTTTCTGAAACAGACAGCGGACGTCAACTCGCTTCAGTTCCTCCTCCTGATTCAGCAACAGGTAGGACTGGCGAGAGAAAACGAGAAGGCTCAAACCAAACTAGATACAGTCCTGAAAGAGCGTCTTAATCTCCTTGAGGATAAAGAGCGTGAGGTCAGTGCCCAGGCCGAACTGACAGTTCTGAGCGGTTTGTTCTGCAACATTGGAGTGGCTCTACTGGCCAGTCTCATCTTCGCCAAAGACATTGCTGGACGGCTTGAACATCTTGCAGAGAATGCCTCTCGATTCGCCCTCAACTTGCCTCTGAAATTAAAACGCGGTGGTAACGACGAGATCGGCCAGCTCGAGGCCGAATTCTACGACATGGCTCAAGCCATCTCAAATGCTCGCGATAAGGAACAAGCGATAATCAACACGCTGAACATCGGCCTTATAACAATAGATTCAAGGTTCAAAATCGAGTCATTGAATCCAACCGCTCAAGCACTCTTCGGATACACAGAAGACGAGCTTGTCGGTCATCGCCTTGGCAAACTTTTCATAGGCGATGACGAGAGAGAGATCATCGATTCAATAGATTCGGTAAGCGGAATTCACGAGCTCCAGGCTAAGGGCAAAGGCAGAACATTCGCTGCCGATTGCTTCGTCACTTCGCTTCCAGTCCAACCGCCAAAATTCCTTCTCAGCATTCTCGATGTAACCGAACGACAAGAGACCGAACGGCTCCGCCAGGATCTGATCGCAATGCTCAGTCATGACCTTAGAGCACCGCTGACCAACATCAAAGCCACAGTGGAGCTGATGCGGCATCACGAGCAAAAAAGAGAACAGGATAACGAGTATCTTTCTCAGATCGATGGTACCACTGCTGAGATCGACAGAATGATGAGGTTGATAAGCGATTTGTTGGATATTGCGAGAATGGAGTTAGGGAAGTTTCCACTCGATCGAAAGATGATACCTGTTTGGGCTCCGATTCAGCGATCCTTCAATGCTGTGGTGGCACTTGCAAATCAGAAGAATATAGCTATCGAGATAGAGGACACTGATCTGGAAGTTCTGGCAGACTCGGATCGCCTGGAGCAGGTCTTCGTGAATCTCTTGACCAATGCCCTGAAAGCCACAGATACCGGCGGCACCATCGCAATTAAATTTATTGAAGAACCAAACTGCGCTGTTGTCTCGATAGCGGATTCCGGGTGTGGTATCAGTGAGGATGACATTCCACATGTCTTCGAGAAATTCTATCGACCATCGGATTCTGAGAGCGCAGAGGGATATGGGCTCGGTCTGGCGATTTGCAAGACTATCATTGAACAACATGGCGGCAACATCAGGGTTGAAAGTGAGCCCGGAAAGGGCACCACCTTCTTCGTCTATCTGACACGTGGAGACCTGGATGTACTTTGCACCACCTGTAACCAGCCTCAATTGACTTCGACATCAGGAAGACTGACACAATGGCTGTTTGTTTGCTCTTGTCGACAAGATTTGAAAGAGCAGCAGTCAATAACACTGATGATCTGCTCGACCTGCGGAAAACGGATTGTTCAGAGGCAGGAAGGGACGGCTATGCAGTTCGTATTTCGGTCTGACACGTGCAAATGCGACAAGCCGATAATGAAACAGATCAAAGACTCTAAGGACGAAAAACATATTGCCCTGGCCTCCTTCTTCGGGAGTGGAGAGGAGACGGAACTTCCCGTTGACTCGGCAAGGTTTCCGGTTGAGCGGTACAAACCGATTTCCATCCTGGGCAAGGGAGCGGCTGGCACGGTGTATCTATGCAGAGATCGTCTCTTGCAGAAGAGGGTCGCCGTCAAAGTTCTGCATTCGGTAAGATTCGAGGACTTGGTTTCTTTTCAGAATGAGGCCCGGTCGACCAGCAAGCTGTCCCATCCGGGCATTGTCCAGGTGATGGACTTTGGATGCACAACATCAGGGGCACCTTATATGGTGCTTGAGTATGTGCCTGGAGTAACACTGAAAGAGGTCTTCCATGATCATGGAGCACTAGAGCCCTCTCGTGTCGCGCAAATCTTCTCGCTAGCCGCGTCAGCACTGGCATATGCGCATGGTAGAGGTATTTATCATCGTGACATCAAACCGTCCAACATATTGCTGATCGAAAAAGCCGAGTCGCTCGAGGTGCGAATAATCGATTTCGGAATTGCAAAGGTCACGGCGAACACAATTAGCAGCCAGACTACCACAATTGCCGGAACGCCCTTGTACATGCCTCCGGATGTGGTGCTCAATCAAGGCTACTCGCCATCATCGGAAGTATATTCCCTCGGTTGTTGCATTTACGAGGCTCTTACAGGAGCTCCTCCCTATCTAGCGGAGACCGCTATCGAGGTATCGTTTATGCACGCGAACCTCCCTCTTCCTGATGTTTCACAGCGGGCCAAATTCGAGGTCTCTAAGGAACTTGTGGATACAGTAAACAGGTGTCTTGCAAAAACACCTATCGAGAGATTCCAGTCGATGGATGTTCTAGCGAAGCAGCTCGAAAGCCTCATAAAAAGCGAGTTTGTGGACTAGTATCGTAAATGTCTGAGACGCATCGATGTTTGCGACATCGGAAAATCTCTCCGGGTTTTGGCATTTTGTTGGGAATCGGATACACGCAAGAAACCTCGACTGCCTAGAGTGGTGGCAATATCGAAACGTTCGATGTTTTTGAGAACCAGAGATGGCTGTTTGAGAGGGAGGATTCTTATGAGTGCTTTAGATGGTGGTAAAGGTAACGTTGCTAACGACAATAGTAAGCCTCGGCTGAATCTCGTGGATTTGTATCAAAGCTTTGCCCAATCCAATTGGGAATCGGGTCCGCCGAACACAGAGGCAAATTCCGTACTACCGGAATTGACACTTGTAGATCCCTCCACCCAGGCGGGAACTGACACTGCTAACGCTCCGCCGACTCGTGGGAAACAGAATGATACGGACGGCAAGAAGACTGAGGGCAAATTTAGTAATTGGGATTCCACGCAGAAAGCATGGGACGCGCGTAGCTACAAGCATCCTCCATCTGGTGAGAATAGACCTAACCTGGACGGCAAGAAACCTGGCGGCGGCAAACCTGGTATTCATCTGGATTCTTCGCAATATGACAAACCCGTGAAACTACCGAAAGATGGGATTTACAAAAACAACCAAGAGGCTCCGCATCCGTATAAGCCGATGAAACCTGGAGACCAAGGGATTTACAATCACAAACCCAACCAGGACGCCACGCATCCCTACAAGCCGATGAAACCCGGGGACCAGGGTAACTACAATCACAAGCCCAACCATGATGCCACGCATCCGAATAAGCCAATGAAACCTGGGGACCAGGGGATTTACAATCACAAACCCAACCAAGATGCGACGCAGCCGTATAAGCCAATGAAACCCGGGGACCAGGACAACTACAATCACAAACCCAACCAGGATGCGACGCGCCATGACAAGCCCTTGAATCCGAGGAATGAGCGGAATGGCGAAAGGAAGAAGATGCCTGAACTGGACGGCAAGAAAACCAGCAAGGGCAAGCACAACCAGGAGTCTTCCCAACTGAATAGCGAGAAATCGAAGAACGATGCAATCAACAAGCTTCCTCCAAAAGGTGAGACCAGCAAACCGACAACCCGAAAGCTGGAAGGCGCTTTGGCAAACGCTAGAAAGATCAATCCGGAGCTAGTTAACAAAAAAGCTGAAGACATAAGTGACAACAATCAATCGGACATATTTTCAGGAGTTCAAGAAGCGCTAAACAAAATCAAACAGGAGCTAGCCGAGTGGCGTAAGGAGCGGGAAAACAAGAATGGAACCGAGCAACATGACGACACTGCTGCTGACGCTGCTGATGACCTGGCGGCTGACGACGCTGCTGCTGAAGACGCAACCACTGCAGACGCAGCGGCTGACGACGCTACTGCGGAAGACTCAACGACTGCCGACGTAGCTGTTGATGACGCCACTCCTGATGACACCACTACTGATGACACAGCTGCTGATGACACAGCTGCTGAAGACGACGAAGCTGCTGAAGAAGGAACGGCTGGCATTGATGGGCAAACCGCACAAGGTGAAAGCGACTCTGCCGATGAACAATCGGAAGAAAGTCCTAAACCGGAAAGCATAAAGGAGCGGGTTAAGGCACTCGCCGCGGTTATCGAGGAAGGCTCTTTCGGCACTCCTGAAAATCGAAGGATGCTGATTGACGCATTTGCTGATGCGTCAAAAAAGGGAGGCACAGAGGCCGAACTTGAATTACTTTATTCCTTGAACAAGAGACTGGATCACGATGGCAGCGAACTCAACCTATCGCTCGATATAGCAACAACAGAAGATGGATCACCAACGGGAGTTCGCACGCTACAACTCCACGATGGTGACACGGTACTCGATGATCAGGTGTTTCGTGTTCGTCACAAGAAATAGCTACCCCACGCGCTCAGAAAGACAGGAGCTGGCTAAGTAGACGAACGGTCTCTAGCCAGCATCTTGTTCCGGATTTTAAAGCTTCTGTTGGCCGTTTGTTGGCGAACAGGCACCAGTAACACCCGCAATATCAATAGTATCTCTCCAGTCGAGGCGACGGCTGGAGGATTTTATGAGTAACCAATTTGATGGACAAAGACGAAACCTTGATGGCGGGGACAGTGTTGATAATCTCACAGAAAATAGTGCAGAACGCTCTCTTTGGGAGGATGCCTACGAGGGTCTAATCGGAGGAAGCAACAGCTCCCCAACTAGCGAACCTGAGGTTGCTTCCGAAGAACCAGAGTATCTCGTCTTTACTCCGTTGGCAGGCTTTGACGCGAGTAGTGACACGGTGGCCAGTACCAACTCCGAACCAACCCGCGACACTACAGGCAACCCTATATCAGCGGAGAGCGCAGCGCCTCCGACTTTGGAAACCGACCAGGCGCTCGCCCTACCGAACAACGAAGAATTCAGACGAGACATAGTTAGTCATGCCCTTCTGGACGAGCTGATGCGAGCTGCAGTTACCAACGATCATGCTAAGGCTATCCTGGATGATATTAATGGCGAACCGGATAATCGTGATACCTCTGACCCTATGGTCAGTTCTATTAGATTGCTGTTAGCAGCACACCCAGAACTTCGGCAGCGACTTGCTGATGCAGCCTTAAGAGGAGCCGAAGATAACTCAATGGGAGAATTCTCCAACATCATCGGCGAGGTTGCTATCTCAGACCCCGTCCTGGCAGAAGCAATAAAAAATCAGATCATCTATCCTGCTCTGAACAACGTGGAGGATCCTCACTCGCAGCGGGTCGCTGCAAGCCTGCTTCTGTCTATGCCTGAACTCTGGACGAACGAGGATGCCATTGCAGCAGTGACGGCATTACAGCTTGATCAGATCTCGAGTTTCCAGACGGCATACGACAATGCACCACAGGAAGTGCGCCTCTGGTTCCATGCAAGAGCTTCCGAGTATCATCGTTTTCCGCCTGATGATCCATTCATCGCGCGCATGGCTTTTTTTCATGTTGCTGATGACTTACCAACCGACGTTCAAAGACGCCAGATCACAGAAGAGCAAGAGATGGAGATCAATCAATTACTCGTCAAGGGTTGGGGGAAAGTCTGGGAATATCCATCGCCTGAGGTCACAGACTCTCAATCCGAATACTATGTGTCGGAAACCCTAGAGCAGGAGAGCCTCTCAGTCGCTCGAAAGCCAACAGCCGAAGAGCTCTTCAGCACTTGGGGTATTGACTCGAATCAGTTCTCAAACGAGATTGAACAAGCTGTGACAAAATACGGTATGGAAACTCTTCTTGCAGCAGACCGTCGTCTTGCGCTATACAACTCACTTTCTCCAGAACTCCGCAATGAGCTTGTCGGATCATCGATCGAGATTCCGGAGCAACAGCTTGCTGGATTAGTTCTCAACGGACGATTGGGTGAAGAAGGTGCGGTCGGAGAATTTCTGACTGGCGAAGAGAATTTCGAGCATTTATTCCAAGAATTGCAACTGAATAACGGTGAAGAGTTGGCGGATGCCCAGGATCAACTGGAGACACAGAATCAGGAGTATAGAGCTGCACTGCAAGCTCTGGTTAAGAGCGCAGAAGATGGACCGGGCTGGGTGGACCGTCTAGATCGATTGACGGATGCTCCCTTCGAGTTTGTCTTTGGCAATCTACGCACTGATGGATTGGAGCAATTCGAATCAGATCAGCTGGGCTTGGTCTCAGAGTTCATCGGCAGTAGGAGTATGCTTGGACCGGCGACCAGAGAGGCTATTGACCTGATGCAGCGCCAGGCAAATCTGGACTTTAGCAAAAACGTATACGCTTATCAGGATCTGATGCAGAACGAAGGTTCGCAGGAAGTGTTAGATTTCATGGCGCTGTCCATGCTGGATAGATACGGTGTTGACACTGTCAGATCAGGCGCTCCAGACGTTTGGAACGCGCTTATAGACGGTGGCTTGACCAGACTCACGGAGAGAGGTTTAATACAGTCCGATCAGATCGAGCAGTTCTCCTCGAGTCCAGAAGAGCGCTATCAACAAGCTCTCGATCTCCTATCCGGACTGAAGCAAAGCGACTCCAGCGGCAACCTCGATCTTTCCTTCCGACGGGAGCAGGCACTGTCCGTAATTGACAACGATCCGTCCCTGGCCGCAGTGCAGGAACAAGTTTTGGATTTCGGCGACGATTTCGAGACGCTCGACCGTTTGCTCACAGCCGGAGATCCCGGCACCGCATATGATGCCTATGCTGCCGAGGTAAAGGGCAGCGCAAAAGAACTTTTGCAGATGCTCGATCGCGTCTCTCCTCGCGACATTCAAAATCTGGAGCAGACAATTTTTGCGTTGCACGAAGCAGAAAACCGTTCGCAGGACGAAGAGACGAGCAGCGCTCTTAATTCGAGAAGGGTCGCGCTTCAAGACTTGCACAATCTTCTCTCTCCCAACTCTCAAGTCAATCAACATTATCGGGAAATGTTGATATCGATAGGTACAAGGGACTTCTCCGCAGATAACATGGAAAATTGGTTGGGAGATAATGGTCCTGCCATTGCAGTCGGAACATTGGCATTTGTCGCCACAGTAGCTTCCTGTAATCCGGGAGTGGGCGCCATTATTCTTGGAGCAGGCACATCTGTAGGTGCATCCCAGATCACGCGGGAGGGTCTCTACTTGTGGAACCACAATCGGGGCGATACTGGATGGGGCGGGTACAATGACAGGTCATATGCAGGATCATGGAGCGCCAACCATGACTTCTCATCGGAAAGCGCCAGAGACCTGTTTGGCTCCTTCCTCGGTGAGGTCGCGGCTCCTCTATCGATGGAAGTTGGTCAAAACGCGCTCCTGGGTATAGTCGGACTTGGTGCCGCGCGCTTCGGTCAGGAAGGACTGAAGGGCTTCTCTCGTCAGTGGTTCCGGTCGTTGGTACAGAAGTCTCAATCAATGTCGACAGCCGGCGTTTCGGCAAGCGCCGAATCGGCGGCACAAGCGTTCACACTACGGTGGATGGCACAAATGGCACAGCGCGGCGGAGTAGAGGTCGGGCAAGAACTCACCGGAGAGGCAGCAGAAGACTTAATTGTAAGAGCTATCGGCCCTGACGGAACCACCAGCGTTATTCTACTCTCCATATCTGCTGCCATGTTACAAGGTCGCGTAAATGCCGCTACCAGTAGTGTCGGAAACGACAATCGGGTATCGGTGGATCAATCTTCTCTTCATCAGTTGGCACATGATCTGAGAAATTCTGGGTTCCAAGTAACGCCTGCTTCCAGTGGAGCTTTTTGGGTAAACGCCTACGGTTCCTCTGATGTTCTGATTGTTGATGGCAATCTACCGTCGGCAAATAATGGTGAGACCGGAGTTGGTGGCGATGCCAGCAACGTCGATGGGGTCAATAACACAGACAATCATGCGATCGAAACCAGTGGCGGTTCCGAATATGAATATAGTAGTGCGAGAGTTCCTGCAAATGCACTCAACGAATTTGATTCCAGTACTGAAGACAGTACTGCTACTGGAGGCGGTGATGGCAATGATTTAGGACCTGGTACTGATAGAAATACTGAGGACAGTATCGACAATAATTTTGAATCTGGAACTCATGGCCGTATTGAAGGCAGTGCCAATTATGAACTCGGAAATCATACTGAAAGCAGTATTGAAAGCGGTGCAGGTAGAAGCGAGAGTGCTTTACCAACCGTTGAAGAGACCCTGCGACTGCACAATCACTTGGACGCACTCACTGAGTTAGATACTAGATTTGGAAAGTTAAGATTGCTGAGCGCTGAGAGAGCCGGCGAAGGTGCGCAGTCAGAAGTGTTTCGCATCGCGCCTTGTTCTGAGTATCCAGATGGCGCCATTTTTAAGCTATGCTCCACGTCCCAGGGAAGTACTCCGAGCGAATGGGGCAATCGCAAGCTGCGCCCGTTCGATGCTGCAATTCTCGACGGGCCTCAAGACTTAGACAACGGCTACTTTGCCTTAATACAAGAATCCCTTATAGTACCAGTTTCGGACAATCACCCGGGTTGGCCGAGACTTGAACAATTGATGGCTGAAAGCGGTTTCGAATGGGTTGATGGTGGCAAGAGACAAGTCGGAATCGATGAAACCGGCAACCTGGTGCTTCTCGATTACGATGCCGTGCGACCCGTTGGCGACGGTTCCAGCATTGACATGATTGGTCAGGTCCAAGAAGAGCAAGAGCGCTTAGAAAATTCAACGGTCCGTGAAAACGACACTGATGAAACTCCATCGATCGGTCAACGAGAGCTCGATGCGGATCTGGAAGAGCGGAGGCAAACCTTAGGCGCCCTACCGGATCCGGCTTGGAAGCAGTATCTCGACGACATATTCCTGGGCGTGGACATCGAAGAAATTGTCTCTCTGCGGCAAGCTGAGCTTGGTGAATGGGACGAAGGAGCACAGCTCAGAATCGAGTCCGAAGTGAAAGCGGCCATTGAATGGGCACGAGAGGGCGGACTGCTAACAGAAGGTCATTCGCAATAAACAAACAAAGTGGACATCTGCCATCCGCCTCAGACATGGGCAATCTTCATAAGCGGCGCCTCACTGCGGGAAAGATCTTCGACGGAATCGAAGACTCCGCCCCGAAATACGATCACGCTACTGGAGTTGGCAGCTACGCGGTCACCAGGCACGATAATGCCGACAAGATTGAGCGGATCGCAGGCGGCGACCTTCACTACTTGATCCTCTCTCGGCGTATTCTTACTCAGCCTGAGCGACTCAACCGCCGCGGAAAGAGCGAACTGCTCTCCGAGAAAACCGTTGACGAATCGTCCACCACGAATCTTGCCCTGCGCCTCAAGCCGACGCAGCATAATAAGCACCTCTCTCCACTTCGGCATGTTGGTCTCTCGCGTCAACAGCTCTCGGAACATCGCACCATATCGCCGTAGCAGCATCCAACAAATCGCTTCTACATGAGCATCAGCGTCAGCCGCAGCCTCGGTATGAATGCGGCTCCAGCGTCCCTGGCTGTGGCGAGAGCGCGATGCGCGGCCGCTCAGACCCTGGCCGCTTCGACGCTTCTGGTCCGTCAAAGCACGCAGATTGTCAAATCCATCTGCAGTCACCAGACCTGCGGTGACAAGCTCCCATAGCGCCATTTCGACCTCGCTCTTCAATAGACGCGTGACGCGCACAAGATCGACAAAGAAGGACGCTCCCTTGTCTGTAAGGTGCTCCAGCACTTTTCGAGCCTGGCTGGTCAAAGCCGACGGATCGATTTTGACTTCGTCGGATTTCATCCACTCGCAGTCATCCCGCAGGTAGAACGCAATTGGCGATGCGCTGGTTGGCACAATCCTTCGAACTCGACCATCGCCAGTAGGACCAGCACTCTGTGGACTGCTTGGCGCAATCAGCGCTGGATGTGGTGACAAGCGGGCCCAGCCGATTTGGCCGGTCAAGCACAGGTTGTCGAGGTAAGCATCTCTGTAATTCTTGATCCTTCGACCCAACACTTGAGACTCCCAGCCGCTGGCAGCCACTTCGAAGCCCTGCAGCTGCTTGATGATTTCGAGAGTACCGTGCTCGGAAACAAGCTGGGTCATGGGAGCAACATGCTGCCAGGAAAAAAGCCAGCTCATGAACTGTGCGGCTGACACCGGCTCGATGAGCTTCCGAATCGCTCCAATCGTCAGCCTGTGAATGCGAGCTAGAAGACCCCGATCGCACCACTCAGTCTCCTCAGCCTCGGGACTCGAGAAATTGCCCCGCAAGACCGCTCCACGCCCCTCTACGCTCAGCAAAGCCTGCTGAATATCCTCCGCCGCCAAGCCGGTTGATTCGGCCAATCGAGAAGCTGTTACCGGGCCTACATGCATCAGCCAACCAGCCACCATCTGCTCGATAATGTCTTCTCTCGATCGACTATCCTCAGAGCCAGACCGCCGATAGACTCGATCAAAGAGAGGCTGACATTCCACGGAGACCCAGCCGCGCTTCTCATCGCTCTCTCTTGCGATAGCTCGTCCGGTCGCTACCAACCTGTCGAAGTGCCCCTGCCACAACTCGGCTGAAGTGGCACCATTGGCCCACGTGTACGCCGCCGGGAGAAAGACAATGGTCTTGAGCAAGTCCTGAAGCTCCTCTTCATCTCTGATGTCAGGAAGCGCTTCCAGACACACCTTCTCGATGGCGGAAGGGTCCAGCCTGCCTAACTCTCCTGCCACCTTGTCCGGCAAAACCCGCCTCATCTCGACAGCTCTGGCTCTGCGCTCCTCCAGCGGAGCGTCGTCTAGATAGGCATAAGGATTGGCGTTGATAATCTCGTGCGCGAACTCCGATGGCTGCGGCGTATCTATCGCTACGCATCGAATCCGCCCCTCATCAATGCCCTTGAGAACTCCTATTAAACCGTCGAGATCAAGCGCCTCATGAAGCACATCGTCCATGACCTCGTCTACGAGCGGATGCTGTGGAATCTCGATCGGTCCGTCTATGTTGTCCTGACAGGCAGCCGCTTGAGGAAACACTGCGGCCAACAGGTCTTCGGCTCTCATGCGTTGGATCTGGGGAGGAACCTTTTTACCTCCGGAGAATCTCAAAAGCGCAAGAGAGCGATTGGCATCCCAGCGCCAGCGAGTAGTAAAAAGCGGTGACTGTAATGCAGTCTGCCTTAGAACTTCGGTGACAGAGTTGGCGTGCAGATAGTGAAAAACATCGGCCAGCGGGAAGCTGTGCTGCTCCGTGAGTGAGATATTAATGCCATCGTCGGTCGCGGATGCCTGAAGCTCGAGATTGAAGCTCTTACAGAAGCGCTTGCGGAGCGCCAACCCCCAGGCCTTATTGATGCGTCCTCCAAACGGCGCATGAATAACGAGCTGCATTCCTCCACTCTCGTCAAAGAAGCGCTCGGCAACGATTGTCTTCTGGGTTGGTACTATTCCAAGGACGCTGCGACCATTCACGATGTACTCAGTCGCCTGCTCCGCACCTCTTTTATCTAGCCCACACTCTGCAACGAGAAAATTGACCGCTTCGCCTTGACCGCGACCGCCGAGCTCAGCCTCAAGCCTCTCTCTGACATCCGAGACACAGAGCGACAACTCCGGAGTCCGCGCCGGCGCTTCCCCTCTCCAGAACGGCACATTTGGTGGCGCGCCATGCGCATCTTGCACCATGATCAACCCGGCTGAACCCATCACACGTCGAACCATCCAGGAAGAGTTGCCCAAAAGAAAGATATCGCCTCGGTTGCTCTCGACCGCAAAATCTTCATCAATCGTCCCGACGACCACCTGCTCCGGCTCAGCCAGCACCATAAAAAGACTGTTGTCCGGTATTGCGCCACCATTGGTAATGGCAAGCATACGAGCCCCGCGACGAGCTTTCAGCTCCTTGTTGATCGTGTCTCTGTGCAGATATCTACCATATTTGACCTTGCGACCGGCCAGCCCTTCCGACAAAATCTCCAGAATCGATTGGTACGTCTCCTCAGTCAAATTGCGATAAGGATAGGACGACTTGAGAAGCGAGAATAGCGCCTCTTCGCTCCAATCGTTGGTCGCGCACGAAGCCACTATCTGCTGCGCCAGGACATCGCGCGCACATTCAGGAATGATAATCCGATCGAGCTCTCCGTCACTAATGGCCTTAACTACCGCAGCGCACTCGATCAGCTCATCGCGAGTAGTAGCAAATAGTCGGCCTTTGGGAACGGCTCCACGCCAGTGACCAGCACGACCGATACGTTGCAGCGCCACTGCGATGCTGCGAGGGGAGCCCATCTGACATACCAAATCGATGTTGCCGATATCGATACCAAGCTCGAGCGAAGCCGTGGCGACAAGCACCTTGTACTCACCCGACTTGAGCTTCTGCTCCGCCGTCAACCTGAGCTTCCTCGACAAACTGCCATGATGGGTACCAACCAGCTCTTCGCCCACCCGAGAAGCCAGATTGTGAGCGACTCGCTCTGCCAGCCTTCGCGTATTGACAAAAACCAGGGTGGAACGGTGTTCCGCTACGAGCGCAGCAATTCGGTCGTAAATCTCATCCCACATCTCATTGGAGGCGACTGCACCCAGGGGACTGCCTGGCACCTCTACAGCCAGGTCCAGCACTCGCATGCTGGAGATCTGAATGATCTGGGGTTGTGGACGATAGCTACCGACCAGAAATCCAGCGATGTCCTCGATAGGCTTTTGCGTAGCGGAAAGCCCAATGCGAACGGGGCTCTTCTGACACAGCGCCTCCAGCCTCTCGAGAGACAGCGCAAGGTGACTGCCCCGCTTATCGTCTGCCAGCGCGTGGATTTCGTCGACAATAACAGTAGAGACCTGGCTAAGCACAGCGCGGCTCTTCTCCGCCGTCAGCAATATGTAGAGAGACTCCGGAGTAGTGACCAGTATGTGCGGCGGGCGGGTTAACATGCTTCTGCGCTCCGAGGCGAGCGTGTCTCCGGTCCTCACCGCGCTCCTTATGTCGGCCATCTCAATCCCTTTGGATCGAGCAAGCTCGATAATCTCAGAGAGAGGCTTTTCAAGATTCTTATTAACGTCGTTGCTCAAGGCCTTTAGCGGCGAAACATACAAAACCTCAGTTCTGTCCGTAAGACTCTGATCAACTGCCTTGCGCACCAGCGCATCAATGCAGGCAAGGAAGGCGGCAAGCGTCTTTCCGGAGCCCGTCGGCGCCGAAATCAACACGCTTCGTCCTGCTACTATGTGCGGCCATCCCTTCGTCTGCGGTTCAGTCGGCGAGCCGAATTTGCTGAGGAACCATTCGCGGACGAGCGGATGTGCCCAAGAAAGCCCGTTGTCGTCAGATAGCTCGTCAGGAGCAATCAACGCTTCACCGGATTCGGTCGCTATCTTCTTTCGCCCGCGCATGCGCTTACCTCCGCAGGAGCTGCGACTCCCGATTCAGATTATAACTGCATGTTCAACCAGCTGGAACATCGACGCCAATCGGCCAGCCCTGACAAAAAACCGATCCTGCTTGATTTTCAGTACACTTGCCGAATGTGCAGAATAATCCCAATGTTCAAGTTTCCGCACAATTTACTCCAGACTTAGGCTGACTTCCCTCGCTCTCAATCCAGATAAATCGGCCTGTCGACGAAACAGAATTACAGTCGAGCAACTTGCCACCACATATGCCACTATCGAAGGCTTGCAAATGAG
>CAZISK010000065.1:2071-15990 GCA_964541355.1 uncultured Candidatus Obscuribacterales bacterium | reverse complement strand
CGCCTTCTCGTACTGTCCCTGACCAAACAACAGATTACCTTCGTTGAGTAGCTTATGGACGAGCTCTTCACTGCCAAGAGCACTCGAGTTAGTGGCGTCGTACATCGTGAGAAACTGCATAAGCAATAACGCGACGACAATTTTGACAATTCTTGTTTTTGGCACGGAGTGACGCATAAGTGCGCCCCTTGTCTGCTCAACAATATAGTGATGCCCCAGGTCCGTCAGTTTCTCTCGGATGATGTGCGGAAAAATTGGTCAACACTTTTGAACAAACGTGGTGGTGACGACGCTATCTCAGCCGAAGCAAGAAAGCGGTACCACTGTCGGTGGTGCCGCTTTCTTGAGGCTATTTGTCGAATAAAATTAGTCTATTAGCCTCGGTTGTCCAAAGTTGATAAACTGGGCGCCACTACTTGAGGTGGCATTTCGGGTTCTTGTTGTCCTGAAGATGTAAAAGTCGCTGAACACTGTTGCAATAATGTTGACACGTATAACTTGGATAACTTGTGGCATAAATCAACTGAAAGAGGTGGGGTAAGTGACCAAAATCCTTCTAGTTGAAGATGACATCTCTCTCTCTCAGAATCTTTCGCAAATTCTTGAGGGAAAAGGGTATTCAGTCGAGGTTTGCGCTGATGGAGAAGAAGCGCTCTATTGGCTAGAGACACGCGATTTTGCCGCTGTCATCCTCGATTGGGAGCTTCCGGGCCTGAGCGGTGTCGAGATTTTGGACCGCTACCGCAAGGGTGGCGGCAAACTCCCCATTTTAATGTTGACTGGACGAAAGACTACGTCCGATAAAGTTACTGGTTTTGATTCCGGGGCGGACGACTATCTGGCGAAGCCCTTCGACCCTCCGGAGCTGATGGCCCGATTGCGCGCGCTCTTGCGCCGTTCGCCGGAGCTGCGTCCTGACATTCTCATCGTTGGAGATATAGAACTGGACACGAGCTCCTGCACCGTGACGCGTGACGGCATCGTCATAAAGCTTGGCACGAAAGAGTACGCTCTGCTCGAACTTTTTATGCGCAATGTTGGACGAATTTTCAGCGCCGAGTCCCTTATAGAACGGCTCTGGGCTGCAGACAGCGAATTGACTGAAGTCTCGGTCCGCAGTCACATCGCTCGACTACGCTCGAAGCTGGAAGAGTCCTGCGGCGGAAAGCCCGTGCCGATAAAGAACGTCTACGGAATGGGCTACAAGCTTGAGCAGTTCTAGCATCGTTGAGCAGATCTCGCAGATGAGCTTACTCAGCTACTACAACATGTACGCTTTCGGAGATTCCTGCCGGATCCTCAGCGACGAGCTTTCCATCTCGTCGCTAATGAAATTTTCTGAGTGGTTGATTACCCTGCTACGCCTGCAGCGCTCTTGAAGTGCTGTGGCGGCAAGTCTTTCTTAATTGCCTCGAGATCTTGTTTGGCCTTATTGGCGAGGTCGGTTTGTTTCGTCCTTTCGTAGAGAGCGCTGAGCTTTTCTAATGGAGTAATCTTCTCTCTATCGTTGGCACTTCTTGCAATCAATTCTTCGAAGATCTTTTGTGCTGTTTTGTCGTCTCCAAGCTTCTCATGAAGGTTACCTTTGGTGAGCTTCACATCCGATTGATCGTCCTCGCCAACTTTTTGTTCGTTGAGGTGGGCCAGCTCTTTGTCGGTCAAGCTGAGCGCTGTTTTGTAATCGTTTCCTTGAGTGAATTGTTCAATCAGCTCCTTTCTCATGGAGCTGACACCATTTCCGTTTTTCTTGCCGCTTTCCGATTTTTCATAGGCTTCCAGAAGTGATTTGGTTTTCTCTCGGAAAGTCGCAAGAAGAGGTGTATCCGCTAGACCTGCCAGGTTGGAGTTGAGGTTCAGCCTCTTTTGAATGTCGTCCTGCTGTTGTCCTGGTTTTCCTTCTTTTGTTTCATGATCTCGAATGACCGCCTCAGCAACCCGGATGGCGCGATCTTTTTCTCCGGCGGTGAGGTAATCTTGTGCGAGTTGTCGGCGGCGTTCCTGTATGAGCTCGCGATCAGGCGCTTCTCTAGCGGCAAGTGCATTTATATCCCCCTCTTCGTCCTTAAGAACTCCGGACAATCGGGCTTTGTTGTCGCCGCCGAATTTCTTCAGTTGGCTAATCAAGTTGCTTCTTTCTCCCGACAGAATGCTCGACCCGGGTTCATTGGCGGCCAGAGATTTCACTCCGTCTACCTTGAGGTCAAGAAGCTTATCGATCTGATCTCTTCTTTGCGGCGATTCTTTCAGGTAGCGATTGAGCAAATCATCGCGCTGAATTGCCAATCCAGTGTTGTGGGTAGGCAGATTATCTGGATTTTTCAAGAGAAGATCGTATGCCCGATCGGCGACCTTAGCAGCGTCCTGACCTCGCCCCACCTGCTCAAGTTGCGCCTGCAGGGTGTATCTTTGCAGGAATGTGTCATGGTCGAGACTGTGCCCATCCTTCTCTCTTGATTCGACGGCATCGGACTGTTTGTTCAACAGAGTATTAGCCTGAGCTGTTCGACCACTGGCTATGTATGTTTGAATCAATTGGGCACGAGCATCCAGTGTCTCTGGATCTGAAGAGCCACGGGATTTTTCAAGCACATTCAGAGATTTTTCCTTTAGTTTTGCGGCGGTACCGTGGTCGCCGAAATCATGGCCGTAAGAGAATCCAGAGTAGCCGATCTGGCTCGCGTACTCAAAATCAGATATCAGTCCCTGATTGTGAGCTTGTTCTGCAACGTTTTGCGCTCCTGCCACCTGTTTCAATCCGATATCTTTCGTGCTTGTACGTCTGTTCTCGGTGGCTTGTTGATTGAGGCTCAAGGTCGTTTGATAGTATTGGTGCTCTGCTTGCTTCTTAAGTGTTCTGTCTAACGACCAATCTATTTTTGCGCCCTTCGGATCGGACGCAGCGACTTTGGTATCAAGTAGCGGTTCCTTTTTATTGATGACATAGGTATCGTCACCCTTCTGCACGACAAAGATGTTGCTGTTGCCTGTGTTGCTGAGTCTAAACGTATCGCCCTTATCGTCTTTGATTTCGACTGACGTCATGCCGTGACTGATGCTAACCTGGTCCCAGACCTTTTTGTATCCATCGGATTTTTCTATAGTTTTCTTGATGTCGTCTATCTCTTTTCTGTAAGGTTCGTTCCTTGTTGCCAGCGCATCTTGGAGTTTCTCGCGATCGGTTTTCTCCTTTGCCTCTGGAGGTCCATCGCCCGGTTCCCCCGGTGCGAAAAATTCTTCATTGTCATCGTCGCCATCGTAGTCGCTGTCGTCAGTTTTCGTTGGAGACCCTGTCGAGTCGACCTCTGAGCGCGGTTTCCCTCCCTTTTCCTGGGGGGGGCTCACAGGCCCGGGCGGTGTAGATTCTGAATCCCCTGATCTGGCCGGATCAAAATCTTGGTCACCACTCTCGTCGTCAAAGGAGAGTAGATCGTCCGCCGATTTCATTTCGGACGGTAGGGAGCTCCCACCTGTTCTAACCCCTGAGGAGAGCTTCACGTCAGCATCGGAAAAGATCTTCTCAGACAGGCTCGAAAAGGTTTCGCTTTCCTGCTTTGTGTCATCTCTGGCAGGAGTGCTGAGGTCGTCTGTTAGTCGATTGATTCGATTCGCCTGATCATTTGCTGGATCTGGTTGAGTGCGATCCTGTTGGAAATTTTCCATTTGTCGTTATCCACTATGTCGACTTCTTTCTCGAATTGTTTGATAGTCCGCGACAGGATGAAGTATAGCTATTCGAACGAGACTTTAACGTAACGAGATTTGCATGCTATGACAGCAAAAGACTTTCGGGTAAAGCTTTACCGACACTCGCGGATAAAATCGCGACCATCGTTGGCAAATTTGCACCATATGTTTTTCTTTATACGTCTGGCGACCTTGATAATTGTATTCTCGAGATGTGAAAGTTTTGTGTTCCTTGATTCAGTGATAGTTTTAAGATGAGAAGGGACTCGGTCTACTTTTCGATAGTCATTGCGTAGAGATCAACTGCTGAAATATTTCGACGGTCGTAAGCGCGGCCGAACTGGTCGTCGGTTACGATGCGGCCGCCTACTTTGGCGCCGTTTGCAGGCGGAACGTAATCACGAATCGTAATGATGTGGTTGGTCTCGTTCCATTCCAACTTCGGTGCATGTTCTCCTGCGTCTGCATCTTTGTTGCGAGTAGCGATCATTAACGGCAATCGACCGCCCGCTTTCGCGTCGGAGATCATTTTTTCAAGTGATTCTTCTGAATCGAAGAAAACGAGACCGCGATCCTTCACTGGATCGTTGTTGATACTTTCTCGTGTGTATAGAATTGCATTCTTGTGAGCAATCGTCGTGCCTGTGTGGCGACCTGGATCGATCATGTCGATGAGGCGCTGTGACATGTAGGCTTGCAGTAAGATCTGATTGGCCCCTTCTTGCAGTTTGCCGGGAGTTGTAAGCTCTTCCTCCCTCCCTTCGTTGGTAATGCCTACGACTCGCATGCCGTTGTCTTGTTTGAACAGAACTTTTTTATCGCTGTCTTTGTTGGTCTCGTCTTTCTTTCTCTCACCCTCAGCCTTTTGTTTGAACACCAACGATTTGAAATCGCCGACTTTCGGTGTTTTATTTTTGTCGGCAGCGACGTTCATGAAGAAGAGATGCTCTTGCACAACCTCTCGATCTTTACCTAGCAAATTCAGGCACGACAACTGGAAGAGTTGGCTTGCATACGACCGCTCTTCCTGTGTTCGCGGTATGGCAGTGGCAAATTGCGAGGCTGGCTTTAAACTATCACCATCGAGAGTTACCTTAACTGCTGGATTGCCAAAACTTATCACGCCGTCTAAGGCGGCCTCTTTTACGATTCTTGCGACTACCGAAGGACGGGTAACTGAAAGCCGGCATTCAACTACAGTTAAGCGGCAGCCGTCGCTTGCGGTTCCCTGATCTATGTCCATCGTATCTGCGAGCTGGTGTGCCAACTGGCGGGCGAGAACAACTCTATCATTCAATGGAACTTTACCTGGTATCGATTTATCGAGCAATCCTTCCAGGTGTTTGTATGTCTCGGTAAGCTCCGTGCGTACCTTGACCTGGTCCTTGCCCATGTCTGCCGAGCGGGCGCGCTGTTCGATGTGGGCAAGATCTTTGTAGAACTCCAGCTTCGCTTTTTCCGGCATGCCGGAGTTGTGAACTGCTTTTATGAGTGCCAGGCGCGACTCCTTCAATTCTTGAGCATCTTTGCCGGGTGGATCCGGATGCAGGAGCGATTCGACATGCTCTATCGTGCCGTTATTCATCTTGATCTTCCACGCCTCGATCTCTTTGCCGTTTATATTGAATGTGGCGATCGATGTATCCTTCGAAGTCGAGATGTTAGCGCTCCAGATTTCACTATCGCGAGCAACATCTTTCAGATCGATGACACGTTGTCCGTTATCGTCGAATTTGCCGGAGGCGTCAGCCTGGAAGTTCGTCGTCAAAGATGACGGTCGCCTGAGTGAACTGGTGATTTGATCTACCGAGGCATCCGTTAATAGAAGCCGGGATGCGTGCTGATAGTTGGCTGCCAGATCCGTTCTTACCCAGCCCAACTCGTAGCCTAATTTGCGTCCTCGAGCGAGTTGCTCCAACTGCTGCATGGCTTGATAAACGCGCAGCTTGTCAGCTTCATTGAGTTTACTCGACTCCACCTGTCGTACCAGCGATTCGCGCGCTTCGTGGAGATACTGTTGATCAGGCTTGCCGTCGGGCATAAGTTGTGGCTCTACCGAAGTGACTTTGCCGTCGCGGTCTCTCTTTATGATCCACTCTTCTACTTTTGAGCCGCTCTCTTTGTGGATGATTTTCTGGTCGCCGTTGGGGGTGATCTCACGCGTTGAGTCCAGAGGTTTTAAATCTTGCGGCAGAGGCTCTATAGGCGCCATGCAAAACCAGACGGACGGCAGCTGTTCTGACGACGCGGAGCTGTCGTGTGTTGGAGCGGAGAGCTTTCTGAAAATGTCCAGAGTCGAGTTTCCATTGTTGCGTGCCGCGACATCAGCGCTCAGACCGGCAATTGCTGCGATGTTGCGATCCACGCTTGTCTCCGGTACTTCTCGATTGGTACTATCAGCGGTGCTGAACCTTAATTCTCGCTCGAGTCGTAAAGACTGTTCTTTGAAAACACTGCCAAAGTCTGTATTGCTACTGGATTCACCAATTGTCATAAAAACCCCTCGCTAAAGGCGGATACCGCCTGATAACTGATGGACGTCGAGGAACGCGAGTCGGGATATCGATCGCGATGTGTAGCCCACTCCAATCAACCTGGAGTTGGAGCTTGTCTGTAACCATGAAGCTAGGGCTCAACACCTGCTCTGAGGCGTGCTGAGTCGCTCAGTCTGAGTGTGTGAGCGTGGTTGCCGATACTTCGACCTGTGAAGCATAGCCTGACAACGTTACGGATTTGTTACGGCTCTTCGAGCGTCAACCAGTCAGTCTATAAAACCCGGCAGTGCTGAGGATGAGAAGAAGGTGTCGCACTCGTTGTGCTCAAAATTCAACTCATGGGGAACAGGTTCTTGAGAGATAAAGCTGATGTCTCGATGTGCGCCCTCGATCTCCTTTGCCTCGTTGCTGCGCCCCTCTTTAGCAAGAACTTTTTTCAAATAATCGATTTGATCGGGCATGAGAATGGGATTCCGAGTCCGGCAAAGCAGCACAATCGAATTAAGCAGGCTGGGCAACTTACTCTTGTCGCTCTCCTCGAAAAGCCTTACCTCTTCAATTAGTATTTCCGTTACTGTGTTGGTGTGTAGGGTTTCAAAGCGGGATAGGAAATAGATGCTGTCGGCAATCCCGAGGTCGGCTACTCGAATTGCTTTATCCGTCCTTCCGCTTCTTGTTAATGCCGCTAAGTAAGGAACATACAGCCCCGCATCATACATATGCTCACGCTGGGACTCGAGATTCAGCGTTTGCGCCAGAGTGATAATCTTTTCGTCTAATCCTCGTTTCAAGTAATCGCAGATTAGGTCTCGTGCAAAGGAATTGAAGTAGCAATCGTGCCGGGTTACTTCTGCCTCAAGGAGAGGAGCAATCGGTCGTTTTGCCAATCCTCGGAAATAGACTCTGTCTCTCACTATATCAATGCGATTGAATGAATCTTTGCTCGTGCGCTCGATCTCCTTGAGCGCCGTCATGTACAGTCGATCTCCTTGATCGAATTTGTTCTGTTTCAGCAGCATCATTGCCACTTTGTTGCGGGCGGAGCGAGTCAACGTATCCGCTGTGCCATAGAGTTTGATTCGTCTGTCTAGAGACCGAGACTCGAGGCGGTGAGCCAAATAATAGAGACCCCTTGATGAATAGCAGTCGGCGTACAGGTCAATCGCCTCGGATGCCAATGCGTCATTTTCGTGTGCTAAGACGGAGAAGCTGTTTTGCAACAGAAGCTCGGCCTTGTCTGTCTCACCTCTTCTGTCGAGGAGTTTGACGAAATGAGCAACGAAGCGGGCTCCATCGTCCGTGTCCAGCAAACCGCTCTTCTTGAAAGATGTAAGCTCTTGGGTGAACTGTCTTTGGGCTTCGTCCAGTCTTCCAACTGTGGCGTAAAATTTGCCCAGCTCGACGTGGGCGTAGCAGTTCGCCTCACCTTTGCAAGATTTTATGGCGTCTAAAAACAGCTGCTCTGCTTCTGAATCTAAGTGGTGTTTATGAAGCAGCATTGCCAGGGCTTTGCGATACTGAATCGCCTGGAGGGAATCGGCACCGAATGTGGTGTTAATCTCTTCGAGAAAGCGTTTATATGTTTTGAAGGACTGGCTATACTGCTTTTCAGCATATTGGCATTTTGCAAGTGAATTAAGATCGGCGAGATACTTCGTCCTGTCGGCAGTCTTTGATTCCGGAATGGAAAGGACTCGCGAATACCATTTAAGTGCTAACTTCCAGCGCTCAGACTTTTCATGCTCTTCTGCGATTAATCGATAAGGGGTTAGCATGCGCTTGTTGACCCCGAATCTCATTATCAGTTGATTGCCCAATGAATCCAGCTCTTCTGGATCCAGGATGGCAGCCAGACTAGAAAGTGTGCTGTAGTCGAATGTCGTGTCTTCATTGTGGAGCGCTGAGAGTTCAAGCACTTTCCGGAAGATGTTCGCTGGTCGATCATTATCGCGATTTGAAGTGGCTATGGAATATCCCGATACAGGACCGGACAGCAGGCACTGATGGGTTCGGTACGTCAACAATTGACCCAGCGATAGCATCGCGCTCAAGACGTCTTGCCTGGTATTGGTCGAGAGGTGATTTGCTTCGAGGGACGTGACGGTCGTCGCCATAATCAGCCTGTAGCTCTGATCGGCCAAACGAAGAGTTTCGGTGCTTGTGGATTTCATCAAGTCTTGGCTGCGAAGCTTTAGAAGCTTCTCCAGTTTTTCCGAATTGCTCAATTTGCTCTCTATGATTTGAGCGCTTGAAACGGCCAATGATTCAATTTTGTTTCGAAAATCTTCCGCGCATTTTGTCTCGATGCTTCTAACAATAGCCGGAAGGTCCGTAATCTCGTAGTAGTACCTCAAGGTACCGTCCGGCATTTTCCTGGGAGGCTTGAGTGCCGGCGCTGCCGACACTGAGCGTAACGCGATCAGTTGAAAAAGACATAGTAAGACGGTCAGGTACTTTCGCATAAAAGCTATTCCTATCCGCCCTCAATACATTATGGTCTTTTCTCTGAAAACTTTCCACAGGGTTTTCAATCTTCGTCCGGGTATAGAAATGCAGTTGCTATCCCAATGCTCAGAGGTCACGAGAAGACGATGGTTGACCAGATATCGAAGATTGAGTCGCTGAGTCCTGCTAGGGTCGAAAAAATCGAGGAGCTTTGTTTGCAATGGCGGACCTCCGCTAGATCGAGCCTGGCCGACAGAGCGGCGGTCGAGCAGGCCATGACTGCTATCTATGAAAATGCTGGATTGAATACGCCAAGTTTCATCTGGTGCCAAAGCGTCTTCCAATATGTGACGATGAATGCATTTTTGTTCCTGATTGCAAACGATCCGACTGATGAAATGAAGTGCTTGCTCGATAGCGAGCTAAAGGAGCCTCTCTGGGTAAAGTCCTGGATGAGTTTCAAGGCGCAGTTGGATCGAGCACCGGAATTAGTCGAGCAGATGCGTTCGAAAATGAAGGAAGTGGCTGATGGAAAGCCTATCATTAAACGGTCTTCCCTCGGTTCTACACATCTGATGGAGCATGTGGGCAACACCAATGTCGAGATGAAGCTGAATACCTCCATTTCGGAAGCGACAGGGTGTTTTGAGAAAGTGTTGCCGGATGCTTTCGGCGTAAAAGCGAAGTTGCAGCTTCGTATGCACTTGAGCCAATTGAGGGAAGTCACTTCTGCGATGTTCCGCGGACGTTTTCCCGAGCGCACTATTCGGAGTCTTGTACCCGGGGATGTCGCGAATGAGTTGATAGCTCAACTGAGTGAGGCCAGTCATGAGAAGTTAGAGACATGCTGCGAATGTCTTACAAAACAGACAGGCATATTTGACTCTGTGTTCGACGGTTCTCGAGCGCCCAAACCAAAGGCGATAGAGCTGCTTTTCAGAGATATGCTTGGCGAGCATACCAGACTTATCCCAGACCGATTGTTACCGGCGATATCGGATCAGATGCTAATCTATGCTTTTGTCGCTGACGAGCTAAGGCACGTCCTGGAAGACAAGGCGCTCCGGGTCCTGGATAGTCATCTAACCATCATCGAAAATGGTGTCGACTATTCTCCATACAGGATAGTCTGTTTTATATCGGAGCCGCCGCAATCGGCGGTTTTCAATCAGAGGAACTTTCTTCACAATCAGGATGGTCCAGCTATGTCATTCAGAGATGGATACCAGGTTTTTTCCATCAATGGTGTCTCTGTACCCGCGAATTTATTGAGAGAGTCGATTTCGATTGAACAGATAGACGCGCAGCAAAATGTAGAAATTCGTCGCATTATGATTGAGCGGTACGGCATGGAGAAATACATCGAAGACTCAGGCGCGAGAGTCATTTCATCAGACGAATACGGGATTCTGTATAAGAAAGACCTTGCCATGGATGAGCCGATTGTTATCGTCAAAGTTATCAATGCCACAAAAGAGCCTGACGGCAGTGATGCCAAGGAATTCTTTCTCCGTGTGCCACCATATATGATGACTGCTAAAGACGCAGTAGCCTGGACGTTTCAGATGGACGGAACTGAGTACAAGCCGGACCAGGAGTCGTAGCTGGGTGAGCTTAAGCGTTGATCAAACAGCGACTTCAGCTAACTGGACGGTCGACTGCTTTATGGTGCGTCCTCTTGCGGCGCGTCTAGTTCGGTGCCAAGAATATTACTCAAACCCTGAAAGACTGATCCAAGTCCAGCCAGTGATGTGCTGAACTGTCGTTCCATTTCCAGGTAAATCTTCCGCTGGTGTTCCTCTTCCTCTTCCGGAGTCGGTTTTGGCAACTCGTCGAGTTGCTTTTTGTACTTCTCGCTTTCGAGTGGTTTCCTAAGATTCTCAAGTACCGTCACCAGGTTGCCCAAAGTGCCCGCCAGAGTCCAGTGATCCTCTCCGCGCAAGGTTTTCTCGATCGCTAGTGTCTCGAGGAGGAAATTCTCCGCCTTCTCGTTCTGGTTGGTGAGGAGTAGCGGCATCACCATGTAACTCCGGGTCTTCAACTTGTCTTCAAGCGTTATTTCCGGATTTCCCTCCTGTATGGAGAGAACCTCTTCCAGGATTTCGAGTGACTTGTCGTAGTCGCTGCCCAGCGCAGTAGTTCTTAGGTAGTCGGCGTATTCGGCGCTGTTGGCTCCGAGTTTTTCTTTTACCTTCTGTTGTTGCTCTTCCTCAATTTTATCCGCTTCATCGTCCTTGCCCTGGAGCCGAAGCATCGTCACCATCGTACGCATGCTGATGCCGTCCGGCTCTTCATCCGGGTTTTCCTCATCTGATTCGGTTGACCTCGCCATCATTGCCATCATCGCTTTTGCATCTAGATCTTCAAGACCATGCTTGAACTCGATTGCCTTTGCCTGATTGCCCAGAAATTGCGAGGTTGTATTGTCCATCTGCATCGCGAAGGCATTAGACAGGGAGCGCAGAGTTTTCGCAACGTTCGGATGTTTGGGACCGAGCTCCTTCTTTTGACAGCGCAGAAGCTTCGACAAGTATTCTTTCGCTGTTTCGGGAGTGTTGAGTACGTGCATGGCGCCCAGCATTTCAAGCACTCTCTCGTAGCGGTTATCGTTGTTCTTTTCCAGTGCTTCCAGAGTTCCTGTCAGAAGGTCGACCGCTTCTTTTTCGTTGCCTTGCGCATGCAGTGAATCAGCCAGCGTTATGATCGTGTCCACGTTGGCACTGTCTTCTCGCTCCATGTTTGACTTAAGCAGCTTGCAGGCTCTTTCGCTGTACAGTTTTGATTCTTTGGCATTGCCCTTCAATTTGTAGACGCTTGCCATGTTGTGATTGATGATTGCCAGGTCCGGGTGGTCATGATCGAGCACGGATTCCTTAATCGAAAGCGAGCGCTTGAAGCAGTCGAGGGCCTCGTCGAGACGAAATTCGTGTAGATAGTGAGATCCCAGATTGCTGAGAGCCGCTGCGGTATCCGGACAGTCTCCAAAACCTTGCTCAAAGCAGGCCACCGCTCGTTTAGACATGGTTTCCGTCTGGCTGGTATCTCCCAATCTTGCTTTCGCCGCTGCCAGATTGAGCAAAGCATAACCGATGTCGGGATGGTCCTGGCTGAGGCATTTTTCGCGAATCTCCAACGAAGTCTTATGCTTATCGATAGCTTCTTCGAATCGACCGAGCCGTTGAAGCATTACACCAATATTGTCGATGATCTCTCCGTAGAGCTGGTTTTCCTCTCCGGCGACCGATCGTTGTATTGACACGGCCCGGTCGTAATACTCCATCGCCTTTTCGTCTCTGCTCGACTTCCAGTGCACCAAACCGAGATTGTTGAGAATCTCTGCGACATCCTGATGCTGAACACCGTGCGTTTTTTCAGCGATCGCGAGTGCTTTGTCCAACAGGCGAATTGCTTCTTCGTAGTCGGCCAGATCTTTCAAAACCAGTGCGAAATGGTTGAGACATAGTGCGTGTTGACCTGGATCGCCCGATGACTCGAGGACCTCCATTGCGTCTGAAAGCAACGCTTCTGCCTGTGAGAACTCTGCCAAAAGTCGGCAGCACTTCCCCAGTTCTAGCTTGATAGAGGCACGTTGTGTGTCCGATGCCGACTCGGTGATTGCTGCATCCAGCGCTTCGCTCAATGTTGTGCGCGCATCCTTGAATCGACCTTGATCGTATAACTCTTTTCCTGCTCGCGTCAGATCTTCGTACTTCATGTCCGTGTTCTCCGCGTCATTCATCTATCGTAGGCGATAAGTATGTCAAGACTCCGCTGAAAATCGGCAACGTTTTCGTTGTCGTTGGCAAGCTCGCGAGCCCGCGCCAGATATTCTCTGGCCTGATCGTATTCCATATCCGAGATGTACACCTCTGCCATGGAGATTAGACCCGGGACGTACTCGGGATTGATCTCCAGTGCTTTCTCAAGCAAAGTTTTGGCTCGTTCGAGGTCACCGGTGCGCCTGATAAGCGACTCGGCAATTGCACGATAGGGCCACTCGAAATCCGGATGCTCATCGATCAATTCCTGCCATTGCTTTTCGGCGCGACCCGGACTGGAGAAGGATAGCATCGTAGTGTTGTGAAACTTCTGAATTGGTTCCGAAGAGCTGACCTTCGAGGGAATGTTCTGGCCGAGAAAGGTTCTTGCCCTTCGCGCGCTCGGACCGTTCGGGTCAAGCGAGATACACTTGTGAAGGGACTCTCGTGCGAGATCGTATTTTTTCGATTTGTGATACCAATCTCCCAGTTCCAGGTATTCCGCTGCCGATAGATCATCTGGTACTACATCAGGTGGCTCTCCAAACATCGCAAAATCCTCATGCGCTTCAGTTCGAGTTAAGTGTAATTATTCCTCTCTGGTCCCAGAGGTAAACATAACTATACTCAATAGCGAAGTGTCTTAACTATCGTGAGTGATTGACGCTTGACGGGCGAAGCGGGGATATAGTATCAGTTTAACTGACTGCATATTCCTGCCGAATCACAGGCGGAACAGGCAGGCGTCATGATTGGAGCTCAACGGCATGCCTGACATTCCAAGCGGAGATTTTGTCGACGTTGTCGACGAAGAGGGGAATAAGTTTTATCTTTCCTATCTTGGTGGTGTTTATTCCTGCACCTGCTCCGATTGGAAATCACAAGGCTGCGCTGAGATTAAAAGAACATGTATACATCTGCGTCGTTACCGAGGTGAGGATGCGGAGCAGAAGCGGGTCAATCCTGACGCCGCTAGCGTTCCAACCAGGTTCATTTTCCAGAGCACTTACGAAGAGAATCCGGATGGTTCAGAACCCACTTCCATCGAGCAGTTGGCCATCGCCTTCGAAGATGCGCTCAATCTCACCGTCGATCGATACAGCGCTCCAGCGATTATTTATTTCCGCAAGTACCCGGATGCTTACTTAGAGGTCGAATCATATACCGATCCTGGGTACGAGTTCGACCGGCAAGATCCTGGATTTCCTCCTGAGATTTTCGTCCGCCGAGTCAACTTCAAGCAGGAAAGGGAGAATCGCGAGCTTGCCGAATTTGTCGATGGGATTTTCATGTCGCTTGGCTGGCGCCTGACTTTGTAGATAAGACCCGGATTGGATCAATGACGGGACTGCCGAATTTTTGCACGGCGTTTAAACCGATAACGGTTTAAACCTGAGCGCGGGACTGAGGGGAGCGCCGAATTTTTGCACGGCGTTTAAACCGATAACGGTTTAAACCTGAGCGCGGGGATCGACGGGAGCACCGAATTTTTGCACGGCGTTTAAACCGATAACGGTTTAAACCTGAGCGCGGGGAT
>CAZISK010000065.1:0-1971 GCA_964541355.1 uncultured Candidatus Obscuribacterales bacterium | reverse complement strand
CCGAATTTTTGCACGGCGTTTAAACCGATAACGGTTTAAACCTGAGCGCGGGGATTGAGGGGAGCGCCGAGTTTTTGCACGGCGTTTAAACCGATAACGGTTTAAACCTGAGCGCGGGGATCGACGGGAGCGCCGAGTTTTTTGTACGGCGGTTAAACCGATATCGGTTAAAAACCTACGCGGAGGGATTGACGAAAGCGCCTTGCTTTTGTGCGAATTCGAATCGTTATCATCAACCCTCTATGAGTTGTGCGGAATCTGGAGCTGCGCAGTGGACATTGCATAAGTCCATGCAACTGCTTCTCGAGCGGTCTTCATATCTGGTGGCACTCGAATGAAGAACTCTTTGAAACGTCGATCCTGTTCCATCAAGTCAAAATGTATTCGCACTAAGACGACCGGCTCCACATAAGAGATGGAAAGATGATAAAGCTCGCCGAATTCATCAGCATGAACAAGTCGCGCATCCGAGTTTTTTAGGAATCGGTTGACACCATACCTATCTAATAGAACGCTGCGGATGTGCTTGTTTGCGCAAAAGCAGATCTCTTCAACGGTTATGCTTCCCGGGTCTGTGATTATGCGCTTGTCGATCGGTGTGCCGTGCCACATCCATAATCTCCAACCATCCGTATACTCCAGCGCCGGCCCATTTTCAGCATGTGGCCTGCCCTGGGAGTCCAGCGACATCAAGAACGGTTTTTTTGAAACGAAAAATGTTTGTTGAAACAAACCCAACCACCCAACATCAGAAAATAACCTGGTCAGACTTGGCACCGTTGGCGATGGCATCCCTCGGTAGTTGGTAAGCTCGAGATAGGATGACAATAGTAAAACTTGTCTAAAAGCTTCAGCAGAGAATCTTGTTAAACCATCGACATGGTGACCGACATCTGAGGATACGAACTGAAGCAACGCTCTCTTTGTTTCTCTCGCTAGAGGACCTTGAATTCTCCAGCTAGCTACGTCGATCTGCCTTAGCCGTTGCCGCATCTCGTCATGCGGAAGCCTTTTCTCAAAGTACCTTTGGATTGACCTGGTCACAGACTTCGTGCTTCGCGTCCCTGTGTCTGTACCGACCTCTACCAATAGCTGCAAACAGGCATCCGAGAGGGCGCGATCGAGGGCCTTCCCCTGGAAAGAACGAGCTGTTTCCGAGCTGATTTGAAGAGCAACCTCAGCCTCCAGCGCGGTTGGAAACACGGCGGTCGAAAGATCTTCTTTAGTCAACTGAGCTATGTTCTCTTTCGCTCTTGCAAGAAGAAATGGCTTCAGTCCGTCGTTTCGGTACGCCTCAACTGTGGGTATCATAGAATTCTGATCGAGCAGTTTGACCATCAAATCCCCCAGCGCTATGTGGGGTTTCAATAACTTCCCATCGGAGCTACGCGCTTCGGCAGCCAGCTTTTGAAATGGACGCAAAGACAGGATCGCCAGAGCCGCCGCCAGCGGTGATTCAAACCACAAAAACTGCGGTGGCTTAATCGCAGTGAGTCGGCAAAAATCTGAGAGCGCTGCTTCGACCTCTTGGTGATCGCAGCCTTGACTTCGTCGGATGTATGTAATGAGAGTGTTTATGGTAAGCACCACTAATTTTGCAGCATAGCGATAGTCTAGCAATGTTGTTGTGCGTGATATACTCCCGGCGAAAAGCTGCTCATGCTCCGGTGGTCTAAGTTAAGATGCCTAGGTCCGTAGGACGCCTCCCTTACAAGGAGGAGATGGAAATAGAGGTTTGAATCCTCTCCGGAGCCAAATTTTCACATCGAACTGGACACTCTTAAAATGATGGTACGCTCCGGTGGTCTAATTGTAAGGCACTCTAAACGCTTGCCAAGCGACAGGAAGCTGGAGGTTTGAATCCTCCCCGGAGCCATTCTTTGATCCTGGACAACTGAATTGCTGATTTGTACTAGAATTTTTGTTTGCTCCGGTCGTTTAATTCAAGATGTTCGGCTTTCCCCAAAGACT
>CAZISK010000064.1:10198-16035 GCA_964541355.1 uncultured Candidatus Obscuribacterales bacterium | reverse complement strand
ATCGATTTGGGTGACCTATTAATTCCAGGAGTGTCAGTTTAATTACGCCCGTGAAATCATGGACGGTAACGGTTTGTTGGCAATAAATTATTCATTGGTTAACAGATTTTCGTTGCCTGTTCCTCCTCGCGATTGCAGTGTCGTAGCTCCGCACTGATGCATTGCGGCTCTCCATTACGACCATCATCGCGCAGACCGGCATAAAGAAAACGTCAAAATTATCGAGGACATGTTACTTTGCGGTTAATGTCATTTCGTCGACGAGCGATTGAATCTTTTCTTGCAAACGATTGGTGACATCATGTCTGACCGAGCGTGCATCGCTAAGGTAGTCGTCGCTAAACGCGCCAAGATCGATCGGTTCTGCTATGCGAACGAATACGTTTCGGCGCCCCAACTGCTTCGGTCTTTTTACTCTGAACAGCTCGCGTTCGAGCTTGATAACCGCCTCGGCCAAGCGATCCGGCGTGACGTCACCGTCATAATAAGCCGGTCGCCAACTTGCCAATTGCGCCACCTCAGCCAGCTCATTGATCTCTTCCATCATCTCCTGGCGCTTTTGAGCGCTGACCGGCTGTTGTGCAAGATGCTCTCGTAACTCAGCCGCCAGGTGCCATGATTGATCGATTGTGCGCCGGGTATCGGCGCCTGGCTCTTCATGCATCTTCTCCTTGATGATACGCAATATGGCTCTGCGTGCCTGAATGACTTCATTGTCCAGATCGGATGGAGCTTCGTCGAATTTCACATTGAAGCGCTCCTCCTCTTTTCGCAGAAGAACCTTTTGAATCGCTCTCAATCGTTCTTGTATTGAGCCGGTATTGCTGGTGATGCAGAGCTCGGATTCCATTCTCTCGATGCGCTCGGTGAGCGCCTTTTCGATTGGCATCTGGTAGTGATACTTGATCGCCATAGGCACAACAAATGCTGTCCAATTCGGATCGATCTTTCGGCGCTCGACGATTGCCTGCATCGCAATGTCGACAGCTCCCGCGTGAAAGGGCTGCACGGTTTCATTCAAATAAAAGATTTCCCCTTCTGGAAACATGACCAGGACCTCGCTGCCGTTCTTCAGAACATCAATCGCGTACTGCTTGGCCTCCGAATCGTGGGCGCCGCGCTCGACTGAAAAATGCCCTAAGCGCTGCAGCGCCCAACCTGCCAGTCCAAAATCCTCGTCGAACGCTTCGCGATTACACATTGAGATGAATCGCCTTGTGGCGGTTCGTCTGGATAGTTCCAGCACGACGCGCGGATCTGTCTCATCGGCATGATTTGAAATGAGGATTGCCCCGGCACCCGGCGGTAGCGATTTAAGGTGAGTAAGCTCCTCGAATGGAACATGGAGTCGATTATTGACTGATAGACCCGCCCTGACGAATGTCTGGGCAGTCTGAATTAGCCAGCTGGCTGGGCGGGCCGGCACGAAGCTTCTCTTTCTTTGAGCCTGTGGTGTGTTCATCGACTCACACATTATATCGATAATAGCGAAGCTGTGGGTACAAGAGTTATGAATGTGAGTGGCATCCAGTATGACAGCCTCGCGCGACGCTGAAATGATTGAAGACGACAAGTCCGACTCAAATCTTCTTTTGGGTCGCTACCAATTGTTTGAGCAGATTGGCAAGGGCGGTATGGGCACCGTCTTTCGAGCTGAAGATGTAGTCCTGCAGCGAGAAGTTGTGGTCAAGAAGCTGGATTGGCAGGGATCGAATGAGGCCATTCGCCGCTTTCACCTGGAGGCCAAGGCTGCCGGCAAACTGAAGCATGCGAACACGGTTTCCGTTCATGATTTTGGAAGCACGCCTGACGGCGATCTCTATTTAGTAATGGAGTATGTCAACGGACGCGGGCTGGATCAGATCATCAGAGACAACGGCAAGTTGGCACCAGATATGGTGATAGAGCTTTTTTTGCTTATACTGCGGGGTCTGGATCATGCTCATAAGAACGGGATTATTCATCGCGATGTAAAACCATCCAACATCATGATGATGGAGTCGGATGACTCGATTACACCGAAGCTCATGGACTTTGGTATATCCCGAATGAAAACGGAAGACCAGAGCATTACGCAGACAGGCGTGGCGATTGGCAGCCCGTACTATGCCAGCCCGGAGCAGGTGCGTGGAATCAATGTAGATGAGCGCAGCGACATCTACAGCGTGGGCTGCACTATGTTCGAAGCCTTGACGGGTGCACCACCTTTCGATTCCGATCTGTCGGTGACGACCAGTATGATGCACATCAGCCAATCGGCACCAACCTTGAGTGAGAAGGGGTTGCGACTTCCTTCGAATCGACTTGAAAAGGTGGTAAGTAAGTGTCTCGAAAAGGATCCTGATCTTCGCTTTCAATCTGCCGTGGAGCTGAGTGAGGCACTGAAAGCCGTAAGGGAGGCGGACTATCCGGCAGAGGACAATTCCAAGCTATTGCGGACTTGTGTCGAGTCTGATCTGGCAAAGGAAGAAACAAGACCGATTGGTAAGGGAGCGGAGACGCTCGTTCTTCGAGGGTTGCTTGCTTGCGCCGTTGGAGCTTTCCTGGTGTTGCTGTATGTTCTGGTCGAGAGCTCTTTCGAACATCCAAAGGTGCCGGTGAAGCATGTAAGGGACGTTGCACTTGAAACCAGTCCGAGCGCATTGTTAAGTGATACTGCCGACTATGGCATCTACACCGGAGACGTACTTTACGCGTCCAAACCGGAGGATCTGCAAAGGCTGACACCAAATGTGAAGTCCCTGCATTTGACTAACGATCGCGTTATCACCAGGGAATGTCTGGATAGTTTGTCTCACTGGAATCCAGACACCCTTTTCCTTAGCAATACCTCAATAGGTACTGATGGCATTAAGATAATCAGTGAAATGGACGGGCTCGAAGGACTTCACCTCGACCATGCGAAAAACGTGTCGAATGCTGATATCAGGCTTCTGACGAAATTGGGAGTAAGTGTGCTCGATTTGAGTGATACCGCTATTGATACTACAGGATTGCGGTACGTGTCAAAAATGACCGGCTTGCAGAGGTTGTATTTGTCTGACTGTCGGCACGTGTCCGACGACGGAGTCAAGGAGATTTCCGACCTGCCGTGTTTGAAGCGGCTTGATCTTCGCAATACAGAGATCACGGACGAAGGACTGGCTTATCTAGCGCAAGGCAAGTCAGGAAGAGAACTGGAAGCCTTATTTCTAGGCAGTTGTAGGAATTTGACGGCGAATGGGCTCAGTAGGAACATCCCTAAAATGAAAAGTCTAAAACTGCTGGATTTAAGCTCGACCGCGGTCGATAATGATGTTTTAGCAGAGATATTGCCTATGAGAACGCTCCGTCGTCTGGATCTGGGCAACTCGAAAGTGACGGACTCTGGAATAGAGTTCTTATCAGACTCCGGCACGCCATTGACCGTCCTTTCAATCTCGCATCTTGCTGTGGACGGAAGAGCATTGCTCAGTCTGCAGAGAGTGCACTCCTTGAAAATTCTTGATGCTAGTGGGCTGAATCTGGGGGATGAGGGATTACCTCTTATCTTGCCGCTCAAGCTTGAAGGAATCAATGTTTGTGAGAATAACTTGAGCGTAAAAGGAGTTTGTGACTTCATTAATAGTGCCCGCAACTTGGAGTACGCTGCTGTCGATAGCGCGATCGAAAACGAGGTTTGTAAATACGTGAGACACAGCGGAGCTACCCTCCATTTGTATCACGACAATGATGGAAGACGAAGCATAGTCGAAGTGCCTGTAAAAATCAAAGATAATATGCAATTTGATTCTGAGTAGGATGATACTATATTCGGTATCGTATCCGAAGTATTGCCGAGCCGGCGCGAAGGTGGGATAATCTAATTGGAATCTTTTTGCAACCTATCGAAGAGAAGTAGAAATGCAGAGAATCAGTTCCTTGGCAATTTGCCTGTCCCTTACTGCGCTTTTGTTTTCGGCCTGCTCGTTCGACAAGGGTGGTCCTCCGGAGCTAGTGGCTGGCAATTTCAACTTCAAAACAAAAGAGAAGCAGCCGTACGAGCCCGGGCATGAGGAGCCGATTGCTGGGTCTGTGACCAACAAAGGTGGTACCTTCAAGGGATTGATTGTCACACTGTCAGGTTCTGCGATATCTAACGGACTTATCGCAATGCCGATTAGTTCGAAGTCCAAAGTACAAAATGTCTACTCCACACGCAAAGACTTCGTGATGTCATCTTCCAAGCCGTCATTCTTTCAGTTGGACAAGGACACTATCGAGGCGAAGGTCCCCGACCTGCAATGTGATGGGGATCAAATCGACATCGAGCTGATGGTACCCATGGTTAAGGTCGGACGAGGCGACATCATCCTCACCGTCTCACCAATAGGTGATCCCGAAAATGTTTCGAAAACAGTGTTTCCGGTCCATATTTACAAGGCCGGCGGACTGCTTCTAGGCAGCTGAGTCTACTTCTTTACGCCGGCCGGCATGAGCGCTCTCGTGACGTCAACGACGCGTGCGGCAATCCGCTTAACCGTGTCTTGTTTTTTTGAATCCTTTAACGAGCCGTCGCTTTCAAATGCGTCGTTTGCCTGCGAGATCGCAATCTGTTCAGGTATCACGATTACACCGATGTTTCCAAGGATACTGCGCACCGAGACCAACCCTCGTAGACCACCGAGTTGACCAGGCGATGCCGCCAGGAGACCAGCAACTTTGCCTGTGAAGCACTCCAGATTCTTTTCCCCTGGCTCAGGTCTCGATGCCCAGTCGATTGCATTTTTCAAGGCACCAGATATGGCACTATTGTATTCAGGCGAAGCGATCAAAAATCCCTGATGCTCCTTCAAAATTTTCTTCAACTCTTTTGCGTCTGCCGGCAAACCGTTGGAATCTTCATAGTCGCCATCATAAATCGGCAGATTGAAATCCTTGAGGTCGATAAAGGAGGCTTCAGCACCAGCTTCTTGTGCTAACTCTCTGGTCAATCTAGCTAGTTTCTTATTTAGAGAGTCTTTTCGGAGACTTCCAGCAAAACACAATATCTTAGGTTTGTCCGACACAGCACTTCCTCCGTAAAAACACTTTGTACAGTATCAGTTTCAGAACTTCCTTTGGCTATTATCACCGCTTGAGCCTAACTTATTAATGCGAATTCTCATGTGGGATTGCACAGTTTCGCAAACCTTTGTCCCATCAACGATTTGGGAAAATTCCCATGGCTTGGCTACAAAAACTACACACTTTTTCCATAGATTGCCATTGCGCGGAAAGAATGAGGTAGCCGAATGTCTTTGGACAGCACCCCCAAATTCGACTTGAACAGTTTCATCGACGGGCCATCTAAAAACAAACTCCTGTCGGATTTTCAACTTAAGTTACCAGAGAAATTGCCTTCTGGCACTGAAAAGAAGGAAGACAAGAAAGAGGAAGAGCCAGGCGCTCCCGAATCCGGGACACCTCTAGATCCTTATCGCAGACCATTTAATGAGCTGAAACCCGGTGGCTCAGGGACGGTAGACCTTAACGATCCGTTCCGCGAAAATCTGAATCTTCTGAAGAAGGCAGACGAGAAGAAGCCTGGCGAAAAGAAGCCAGCCGACAAGGCCTCGACCCCTCCTAACGAATTTCCAATTGACCCATTTGACCCGCAGCTGAGTCCACTTACCACGCCTGAAAAAACTGAGAAGCCTGCGGGCAAGCCTGACAAGCCTGGCGAAATTAAGCTCGACGATCCGTTCAATCCGTTTGCCGGCTTACCAAAATTCTCTATTGAAGAGCTCTTCCCTGGAAGTAAGGGCGCCAAGCCAGAGACGCCGAAGCCCACAGAAAAGCCCGGTGAGAAGCCTGCCGACAAGCCCACGGACAAGCCC
>CAZISK010000064.1:0-10098 GCA_964541355.1 uncultured Candidatus Obscuribacterales bacterium | reverse complement strand
GACAAGCCCACGGACAAGCCCGGTGAGAAGCCTGCCGACAAGCCGAAAGAAGTGCAGCCGACCCCGGCCGGACCACCCAATCCGGTTTTCAATGAATCAAATGTTGGCGAAGCGCTGAAGCTCGCCAAGGAGAAAAATCAGCCGATCATCAGTTTCACCACAGCTGACGGTAGGCTGGATCATGCTGCTAAAGCCGCAATGAAGGCGAACGAATCCAACGCAGTATTTGTAGTGATCAATCAGAGCCAATCCGGCCCGATGATGGACCGGGGCATGGATACCAACACCTTCTGGCAGTTAGCCAACCTGGCTGGTGCACGCTCTGATGTAAATAACATTCGCCCAGGCTTTGTTGGAAAATTCAACGCTAGCGATTTTGATCCAGCCAATCCTAAGTACAGCTTGAAGCCTGTAAAAGCGGGCAGCCTTGAAGAAGTGATGGCCGGACAGATTCAGCCTCCGGCCCCTCAAGATGGCTCCAAACCGGTCCAGCCGAAGCCAAGCGACAAACCTGTTCCGCAGCCGGACGCTAAGAAAGAAGTTCGTCCGCCGGAACAGAAGAAAGAAGTGCCTCCGCCTCCGGAAGCAAAGAAAGATGTGCCGCCGGAGCAAGGCGATAAGGCCAAACCCAAGTTAGAGCAGGTCAAATTCTCCACCGAGGAGCTTGCAAAAGCTATTCAGGCAGCCAAAGACAACAACCTTCCTCTCGTTGTATACAAGGGCGCTGATTACTGTAGATATTGTCCAACGGTGAGTGCTGCTGTCGATAATCTGGCCAAGGGTCTTAAAGACACGGGGGCTCCACAAGCCGTCGTCGTGAAACTGAATCACGAGGAACGTGTGAAGTTGCGTTCATCAGATCCAGAGCTGGCTAAGCAAGTTGATGCTCTTATGAACCAGAGTTCGGTATTCCCGCACGTATCGGTATTCAATCCTAACGACATGAGCAGAGCTATAACCGGTGGTGGGTATGGTGGTGACGCCAACTATCTGCGAAGTTTGGTTCAATCCGGACGGAATGCGATGCCCGGTGAAAAACCATCGAGCTCAGATACGAAGGTCGTGCCACCACAGCCGGTGAAGCCCCAGGACAAGCCGACTGTGAAGCCCCAGGATAAGCCGACTGTGAAGCCGGAAGGCGCCAAGGTTTCCGACAAACCAAATCAGGCATTCAACGAAGCCAACGTTCTTGACGCGATTAAGCTGGCTAAAGAGAAGAATCTACCTATCGTGTCCGTTGCAACTCCTGACGGCAAGCTTGATGCGGCTGCTCAAAACGCAGTCAAGGGCGCAGGAGATAATGCAGTGGTCGTTGTGATTAATGACCGTAACGCTGATAGCATGATGCGACGAGGCATGGATCCGGCTAAGTTCTGGGCCCTTTCCAATCTGCGTGGTTCGAACGGCGACGTAAATAATATCAAACCAGGATTCGTCGGTCGGTTTAACCCATCGGAAATCAACACTTCCGACACCAATAGAGGATTTAAGGCCGCCAAATCAGGCAGCCTGTCCGATGTTCTTCAGGATCAGGTGCAGCCACCAGCTCCCAGACCGCAGGACAGATCGGTCCAGCCGCCTGCAAAACCGACTGAGCCGCCGCGTCCTGAGACACCTCCAGCCAAGCCCTCAGAGAAGCCCGGTATGGAGCCTCGCAAAGAGGTGCCGCCACCAGCCGAGCAGGGTGAGAAAAAGCCTGTCAAGCTCGATAAAGTGAAGTTCGATACCAACGATGTCGAGAAGGCATTCCAGATTGCTAAAGACAACAATCTGCCGGTCATCATCTATAAGGGCGCCGATTTCTGCGGCAACTGTCCGCCGGTAAGCGCCGCCGTGGATCGCCTGGCGGAGAACTTGAAGAAAGCTCCAACGACGGAAGCGGTTGTGGTGAAACTGAATTGGGAGCAGCACCAACGATTGAAGACCTCCAATCCGGATTTGGCTAAATACATAGATCAGTTCTTGCCTAACGGCACCGGATATCCCGATGTCAAAGTCTACAATCCGAACGATACCTCCAAGCCTCTAAAGGACGAGAACCGATATGGCGGCGAGGATGCCACCTTGCGCGGTCTAGTGGAGATTGGTCGCAAAGCCATGCCGGCACCAAAGGCTCCTGAAAAGCCTCCGGAGAAACCGCCGGAAGTCAAACCCGAGGTCAAACCGGAACTTAAGCCGGAAGTCAAACCCGAAAATGCACCTCCCAAGCTGGATCCGAATGTAGTGCCCGCCGATCTGATCGTCGATCCTTTCGATCCGAAGGTTCAGAAAGCAAGCAATACAGAGGTTGCGCCGCCTCCATCACTTCCGAAGTCGGTTGGACCGAAGCCGGAGGAAAAACAAGAGCCTAAGCCTGAAGAGAAAAAAGAACCGCAGCCCGAGGCCCCGCCGAAAGCTCCTGAAAAGCTGGACAAGCCATTAGAAAAGACAGAAGGCGGCAACAACAACTTCAAAGTGAAAACTGCTGTGGAAGCTAAGGCTGCTATCGACGAAGCGCGTAAACGCAACTTGCCGTTGATCGTTCATAGCCCTACCGTGATCTGCACTGACCAGACATGCACGATGACCAATCTGGACTCAGGCACTGCTGAGCGATTCAAGGATAAGGCCGTATTCCTCGAGCTGCCCCGCGGCGGCGTGAAGGATATTCCGGAAGGCGCTCAGTTCGATGAGTTGCGGAAGTTGAATGATCAACACAAAGTCACTGACGATGATCATAAGACCGAGCTGGATATGCACGTGTACAGCTTCAACGCAACCTCCAAAGCTCTCGAGCAGAAAGACGGCACGAAACCTAAATCAGAGTTTCTTCAAATTAAGAGTAAGCTCGACGCTTCCAAATACATCAGCTCGCGTATCGAAGCGATAAAAGCCGGTAAGTAAGCGCTCCGAAAGGCGCTCAACGAAGTTGAGCCTGACCGCGAGAGTTAAAAAAAAGGAACGCGGCTTGTATAAGCCGGCTATACGCTGGCGTTTTCATGGAAGATGAGAATTCAGTTAAGTGCCGAACTAGTGAAAGGCGCTAATATTTTCACCTATCAATATCAATGCTCCGAAATAAGTGACAACGAATGTCGGATGATCGAGGTATGGACTTATGCTGTTGAGGTGCCTTGTAAGCGAATTTTTTGGTACCGCATTCCTGCTCGCTACGGTGGTTGGCTCTGGTGCTTTGATGCATAAGCTTGATGCAGGCAATGTGGCTGTCACTGTCCTTGGTGTCTCGGTCGCTACCGGTCTTGTGCTGCTCGCTTTGATCAACACACTCGGATCGATATCGGCACAATTCAATCCAATTGTCGCATTACTCAATGCCGTACAGGGAAAGATGCGATGGTCCTTACTGGTGCCATATGTGGTGGCACAGATTCTCGGCGCGATCGCAGGCGTGGTATTCGCTAACCTGATGTTCGAGCTGCCCGCAGTTGCTATTTCTGCTGATCCTCGTACAGGATATGGGCAGTGGATTGGCGAAATGGTCGCGACCTTTGGTCTGGTAGGTTTGATAATTGGTTGTTCGAAGACCAAGCCCGAATCCGTTCCGGAGACAGTCAGCGCCTACGTGGCGAGTGCCATTCTGTTCACTTCGTCTACATGCTTTGCCAATCCAGCTGTATCGATTTCACGGATGTTCACGACGACCATAACGGGCATTCGTCCTCTCGATGTTCCTGCTTTCATCATCTTTGAGCTGATTGGAGCTGTTCTTGGGTTCGTTGTCTTTACATGGCTCGTGGGCAGGCAAAGCTCGTTCGCGCCGCCTGTTCATGAATCGGACGCCATCCGATTCGCTCGTGAGTCGAGTCAATTGGAAAGGTCGTTGGCTGGTGCTGCGAGGGATTAAGATGGCGCACCGAATATGGTGTCCCGCCCCTGTTGACGTTGTGAAAGTAGCGTAATTCGTGTCTACGATAATCAGCTTTTTTAGAAATGTGCGCATGGTAATCGACCTGTGCATCACGTACTATCCGATAACCTTGATTCTGGGCGGCATATTATACTTTACCTGGCAGTTCCACCCGAAGCCACTAAGGGTCTTTCATTTATCGATTTTCATTCCGGTCTTCTTCTCGATTGGTCTGCTCATGTGGGGAACGTATTGCGAGGCGCACGTTCGGAAAAAGCCATGGCAAGAGGTCTTTCTAAAATGCGCCGCGTGGGGCTGCGCCCTGTTAGGGCTATTTATCGCTTTCCAGTTTAAGGCTCATTGGCGATTCTTCCTGCCGATTGTCGTGACCGAGTTCTGGCTTTTGTACCTGTGCGCATACGTTACGGAGATGTTGATCTCCGATAGCTGGCACTAGTTGCCTCACGAAGCTAACCGTTGCGTTGACGGTTTGATTCGGAGAACGAACTTGTTTACTACCAGGCGGCGCGGCGCTTGGCGGCAGGCTTAATCAAACCTACGGCCTTGGACGTGCATGCCGACAGATTAGGCTCCAATCGGCGTCCAATCATCTTCTCGATGTCGCGCATCAGGAACAGTTGTTCGTCTGATACAAAGGACACTGCCATACCGGAACGACCGGCTCGACCAGTTCTTCCGATGCGGTGGACATAGTCCTCCGGTGATTCGGGCAGGTCGTAGTTAATCACATGGCTGATGTCTGGAATGTCTAAACCGCGTGCCGCAACGTCAGTCGCGACCAGAACACGGAATGTGCCCTTGCGGTATTGAGCCAGCGTTTTTTCCCTCTGGCTTTGAGTGATGTCTCCGTGAATCTCTTCGGCCAGTACATTGGCCTCACGCAACCTGGCTTTGACCCATGTCGCTTTTCGTTTGGTCTTTGTGAAAATAATCACGGATGTCGTGGCTAGCTCTCTAATCAACTTGGCAAGGAGCTCGTCTTTGCTAAATTCATGTACGCGATAAACACGCTGATCGATCTCTTTGGGCTCCAGCTGATTGCTGTTGACTCGCACAGTGACTGGATTGATCAAAAATTCTCTGGCTATGTTCTCCACCTGCATGTTAATCGTTGCAGAGAACATCAGCGTTTGCCGATCTCTCGAAAGCTTCGATACGATTCGGCGAACCTGCGGCATGAATCCCATGTCGAGCAATCGATCCGCTTCGTCCAAAACCAGGAGTTCGATGCCGGAAAGATCTACTGCTTGTCGCTCGATGTAATCCAACATCCTTCCTGGCGTGGCGACAATAATGTCGGTACCCGACTTCAGCTCTTGCTTCTGTCTTTCGTAGCCGATGCCACCGTATATGGTGGCGCATCGCAATTGCGATTGCTTGGCGAAACGCTTGAACTCTCCTGAAACTTGAACGGCAAGCTCACGAGTCGGAACCAGGATGAGCGCTCGTGGTTTTTTATCGGGCTCTTCCAGGCAATCTATTATCGGCAGCGCATACGCCGCCGTCTTTCCAGAGCCGGTCTCCGCAGAGGCCATTATGTCTCGCCCCTGGAGTGTCAGTCCGATTGTTTTTTTCTGAATCTCTGTCGGTTCGTTATAGCCGCATGCCGTAAGCGCGGCGAGGGTTGGCTTGGACAATCCAAGCTCGCTAAAATTTGTCAATGTAAATTCCTTATTGCCAGCATTGGCACCTTGGCCAACTGTTATCTATGTCATACCCAGGAAACTGTGGAGAGGCAACGCCTGCGACCTTGATGACTCAAGCTACTTGATATCTGTCTGCCTGTCTCCTGTCACTAATCGCATTAGTATGACATATTTACAATTAGATGTCAAAAGAGGCAGGATGTCAGAATCTACCTATTCGCCGCCAGGCCACGCCGGTACGCTGTCTGTGACTCGTCTGAAAACGACACATGGCGAGATGAATGAATCTTCAAACATGCCGCATGCTTCCCAGCCATTATTCGTGCGACCTTCTATCAGGTCGTCAAGAGTCTTTCGCTGGTTGCTGAACACACCTGCAAAGGCATGTTCTACTGCGTACTGGTATTGATTTTCGTTCTGCTTGGTGATGAGAACGAGGGCGGGATTCAAACCTCCGTGCATAATGCAGGCGAGCGTCAAATTGCTCTTCACTTGTTGCATGACCAAGTCGTGTAAAAGCGCAGTTGCGGTATACTCGAAAAACGAAACAGGAACAGTTACCAGCTTCACTTGCATGTCGCTTACAGGTAAATAACATTTTCTGTAGACGATAATCGGTGTGGACAGGCTGTCGATTATGCAAGCTGGAAGCCAGTTTGTGGCGAGGCGTTGCCAGAGACGATCGTTGATGGCGGTCACCTCATCTTGACCGGATGGGACCTCGAACCGCTCCATTGTGTATCGTGGAGTTAGTTGTGGATCCCTGACCTTCCGAAAAGCTATCACAGGCTGTCGGATCTCATCGCCACAAACGTCGATAATTTCCCAACCATTGACCGACCTATCCAGTATCATGCGTGCCAACGCTTCGAGATCATCCTCACCAGCGCGTTGCAAAACAGGTTCCACGATGTTTTCCGAAATTACAAAGCTATTGGGAGTAGTCGAAGAAATCATTAGGGCGTCCTCCGTGTGCGCAACTCGACTGAGAGAATTTGCGATATTTCGCAGACAAGAGGATGGCTGAGTTTGTTCCCGTTTTTTTGAATTCATCCCTGGCCGAACGGGCTAGGCACCTTCTTTTCGTTCCCTGCACTTTCTCAACTACTCACAATTGAGAACTGTGATGCAGCCAGGAAGTCGTCACTGTCGCCTTAGAACTGGCGTGCATGGTATTCTAACGACCTCGAAAAGCTTGCTTCGAAAATTCATATGAGAGAAAACTGGAATCGCGCTACACAAACATTAGAGTTCACAACCAGCGAACTCACCAAGATGATCGAACCGGTCTTCCCAAAGAGGAAGGTCGAGGCGAGCTTTTACACGCAGGGTGGGCTCGCCAATACTAACATCAAGTTGAAGGTGTCGGAATCCGACACCCCTCTAATTCTCAGGGTGTTCACTCGTGATCCGAGCCAGGGTCCAAAGGAATTCAGTATCTATCAGCGGCTGAAGGGAACTGTAGCTGTTCCCGCGGTCTACTACTTTGCAGAGAGCAATCCGGTTTCAAATCATCCATACATCATTATGCAACATGTGAATGGTGATCGATTGGAAACTCTTGTCGCTGGTCTCGATGATAGTTGGAGTGTAGAGACTGGGCGAAGTGTGGGCGCAACCCTCGCTGCCATCCATGCCGTTGAATTCCCTCATGAAGGATTTTTGGACGGTGAGCTCAACGTATTCTCGCCGCTCACAATGGGAGCCGATGGCTTCAAACAGTTTGCGCACCATTGTCTCAGTCAGGAGCTCGTTCAACAACGTCTCGGTATAGAGTTGCGGGATCGAGTGGGGAACTTCATCTTCAAGGAAGCTTCGTTGTTTAATGAATGGCATGGTCCTGCAAGTCTTACGCATTGCGATTTTAACGGGTCGAACATTCTCGTCCAGCGAACGAAATCAACCTGGAATGTTACCGCGGTACTTGATTGGGAGTTTGCTATCAGCGCCAATCCGTTTATCGACTTCGGAAATCTTCTGCGGGAGCCGTTAGGCTCAGTATACAAATTTCAAGAATCCGTACTTGAAGGATACACCGCTCGTGGTGCTACGCTGCCACCTTGCTGGCGCGAGCTCAGCCGGCTGTCGGACTTGATGGCATGGTTCGATTTCCTCTCCAGACCCGAAGCCGGTCCGAGGCTGATTGCAGATGCTCGTGGCGTCATCGAGCAAACTATGTCAGATTGGATCTAAAGAGCTTTCTTCAAGTTTGTTCTGAAGGCGCTGATGATCCCCTTTTGACCTCGTCTTTTCAGGAAAAATGAACATTTAATTCCGCAACAAGGTTTCCAGTATTCTACGAGGGTTTTGTCCATTCTTTGGATCGTTGATCTGGCGCCAAATCTCAGCTGCTTTTTTCGGATTTGAATGTTCAAGGGCGCAGAGAGCCCTGAACAATGGCTCGATCTCGCTCTTTCCAAGCGTAGTGTCTGATGCGTATAGACCGTTGATAAAGTTACGACTTGGTTGTTTGTCGTCTCCTGCGAGTCTGTCAAAGACTTGCTTAACCGTGATACTTGAGCGGCCTACCAGTGAAGTAAGTACATCTCTGTGAATTGTTGCACCATCATTGAAAGCTACATGGTCTCGGGCGAGAGACCCGAAGCGATAAGCATTCTTGCATCTCTTCGCTCGCTCTGTTCAAATTGTCCTATGCGCCAACCATCGTGCGCCGGATTGAGGGAACGCCCGTCAGATGTGACGTTCAGCACTTTGAGAAGCGTTTGTCCTTGTTCGATCACCTTTGGGTTGTCCGATGTCAGCATCGTCGTCAAAACATCTGCCCCGCTGTTCAGCCGCAGCTGTTCTCGAAGTACGGTTGCTGCGATTTCATCGCCGTCGTTTTGTCTGCCGGACTTGGACTTCCAAACATTTTCAATAGTGAATCTGCCAAATGAGGTTCGGCAAGTATGGCGTCTAGAGCTTTGCTTTTATCCTTGTCTGAAATCAGATCCAGCAGGGGTGACAAATGTTCTTCACTTCCAAAGGTTTTCGCTATTTCCTCGACCCTTGCTCGATTATTCTTCCAGGCTCCATCCATTTGCCAAAAAGTTCCGGGTTACTTTGGCTCAATTCTAAAAGGTTGCTGACCGCTATTGGGTCTGAGGATTTGCTCTGAGAAAGCAGGTCTTGCAACTGTTTTGTGTCATCGGTCGGGCTGTTTTCTGTTGATGAAAGGAGCTGAGGGAGTATGTCGAATGTCCCCAAAATCTGTGCGACTGGATCTTCTCGATCAGTCGATTTTTTTGTTGATGATTGGTCGAAAGAAGGTTCTTTAATAAGGTCAAACACATTCAATTTAGTTGTAATTACAGATGCTACATCTGACTTCTTGAGCGGGCTTTCATCGTAAGGCGAATTTTCAGAATACATGAATATCTCCCCATAGCTGACTGCAACCGAATTCCGTCCTACTATCGATCTTTGATTACAGTTGTTACAGAATTGCAAAGACGCCGGAAGTTCTCCAGCGACTGTTTCGCAAAGCGGACGACGAATGTCGATATAAGCTGGGGGAGCCTTATTGGAAACGGTTATGGCGGCTTCGAACGCTCAAGTTGGAGCAGAGCTTTAAGATGATCTGCGCTTTCAAAAGAAACGGTGCGCAATTGCAACGCAATTCACACAACAATTACCACTTAAACTCTTCGTTGTTGTTCTGGTTTTGTTGTTGATTAGCCGACATCTGACCGCCGCTCTTGGGCAACGGATCGAAATTCATGCGACTGAACTCTCCGCTATCGCCTTGATTCGACGATTGACCTTGATTCGACGATTGGCCTGCGTTCGGGATGTCGGTCTCCATTGTGTTGAGGCGATCCTTCCAAACTTGTACCTGGCGTCGCTCCATCTCAGCCGTCGGTCGTGTTGGACGTTGATGTTGACCCGATTTGGATAAGGCCGCTTGACCGTCTTTTTTCTTGTCCTCGTATTTGACATCGATGTTGGTGTCTTGTCGTCCCCAGGGGAAAATGAATGCCATCGCTCCTGGTATCATGATGGCCATGGCCAGCAAGATCAAGACTACGAATACAATACCGAGAACGACGAAGACGTCTTTGTAGCTAACGAAGTAGAACATGTCTTCCTTCTCGCTGTCTCCCAATGCGTACATGAGGATGTGACCGAAGGTGTCGAATTTGCTCGCGCCAAGCGACGTAGGTGCCTTTGCCCGCTCTCTCACCAGGTCTAGTATGCTGGTCTGAGCCCCCATCTTCTTGATGAAGAGATCTCGATACTTGGCGTGAACGTGCTTGCCGCCTGCGTAAGAGTTGGCATAGAGATTGATGGCTTCCTTGAAATCTTTTTCTGATGCATTCTTGTTGCTTTGCTTCAGGTGTGCAAATGAGCGGCCCATGAAGGCACGGGCAAAACTCATGTTTTGGCGATTAAGTGTGTGATTGAATACTCCGAGCGCTTCGTCGAAAGCTTTCTCGGCACCGGAGTAATCTTTGTCTGCTATTTTGATCAGCCCAGTAGTTAATAAACTCTCTGCTGTCAGAGGATGCTCCGCGCCGAGTGCCTTTCTCTTCAGTCCCCATGCTTCGCTGGAGGCGTTCATGGCCTCTTTTGTATCGCCCATGG